>JASHVF010000345.1 GCA_030039615.1 Gammaproteobacteria bacterium
CCGCGCGCGCCGGCGGCCATCTTGCCCTGCCGGCTCATCCGCTCGGCGCTCGGCGGACAGCCGAACTGTGAGCGGTAGCAGCGCGAGAAATGCGGCGGCGACTGGAAGCCGCAGGCGGTCGTGATGTCGATGATCGGCATCGAGGTCTGCAGCAGCAGCTCGCGCGCGCGGCGCAGGCGCATCTGCAGGTAGTAGCGCTTCGGCACGCAGTTGAGGTGCCGCCTGAAGAGCCGCTCGATCTGCCGGCGGGAGAGGCCGGTCGCGGCGGCTATCTCATCGAGCGACAGAGGGCGCTCGATGTTGTCCTCCATGAGCTGCGCCACCTTGATGAGACTCTCATGGCTCACGCCGATCTGGGCGCGCAGCGGCACGTACTGCCGATCGCGGTCGCTGCGCACGCGATCGACGATGAACTGCTCGGAGATCAGTTGCGAGATGCGCGCGCCGAGCTTCTCCTCGACCAGGTGCAGCATGAGATCGAGCGGCGCGACCCCGCCCGAGCAGGTGAAGCGGTCACGATCGATGCTGAAGAGCTGATCCGACAGCTGGATGCGCGGGAACTCCTCGCGCAGCGCCGAGAGATTCTCCCAGTGGATCGTCGCCCGGTACTTGTCGAGCAGCCCCGCTTTGGCGAGCGCATAGCCGCCGGTGCACAGGCCCCCGAGGGGCACCCGCCGCTCCGCCAGGCGCTTGAGCGCGGCGAGCATCTTCGCCGAGACCGCCGCCTGCACGTCGACCCCGCCGCACACGAACAGGATGTCGGGCGAGCCGGCGCGTTCGAGCGCGATCGTGGGTGAGAGCTCGAGTCCGTTGCTGGCCGCCGCGGGTTGCCCGTCGAGGGTCACGATCGCCCATTCGTACACCGCCTGCCCGGTGAGACTGTTCGCCATGCGCAGCGGCTCGACGGCGTTCGAGAGCGCGATCATCGAGTAGCGCGGCAGCGTCAGGAAGGCGTACTTGCTTCGCGGCAGGCTCACATGCCGGATTTTACGCGATTCTTGCCTGATTGCGACAGAAACGGGGGTCGAGGCGTCCGGGGCGCAGAAGGCTGGCGCTCCCGGGCGGCCGACGCAACTGAGCCCTGCGCATGAGGGTCTGCGCACGAGGGTCTGCGCATGGGGGTCTTCGTATGATGTCTGCGCATGAGGTCTGCGCATGGACACTGCGCATGGACACTGCGCATCAGGCATACGCATGAACGATGCGCATGAGTGCTATGCGGGTCGCTGTATGCGTGTCCTGCGCGCGGGTAATGCTCGAAAGAGCCCAGTTATGACGGCTCATGTGTGCGCCTCAGCGAACGGTACTCTTGCGTCCATGCCGGCGGACAACGGGAAGCGGCCTGTGAACCTCAGCGTCGGTGCAGAGATCGTCAAAGCCGCCCGGGAGGCCAAGCTCAATCTGTCCGCACTGCTCGAGCGAGCTCTTATCGGGGAACTGGCGCGCCTGAGGCACGGACGGTGGCGCGAGGAAAATGCAGGCGCCGTAGCGGCTTACAATGAACACCTCGCGTCGAGCGGCACATGCTTCGAAGGCCGACTGGACGAGTGAATGCCGCAGTTCACCGTGTATCACAACGAGAACACCGGCAGCCGCGAGGAGTTTCCCTTCCTGGTCGATGTGCAGGCGGAGGTGCTCGAGGAGTTGGGTACGCGGGTGGTCATCCCGCTCGCCAGGTCCGCGCAGCTGGTCGGCTTCCCGACGCAGTACCTCACACCCGTGGTCGTCTTCCAGGGCCAGCCCTACGCGCTTCTGACGCCGCAGCTCGCCGGTATCTCCCGCGCCGAGCTCGGAGGGGAAGCGGGCAGTCTGGCGAGTCAGCAGCGCGAAATATCAGGCGCGCTCGACTTCCTTCTGAGGGGCTTCTGAGGGTGCGCCTTGCGTCTGATCTACGCCCGCAGCTCGAGGTTCTCCGGATCGTAGGGCGACTCGCGCAGCACGGTCGCGAGCTTGCGCTCGCCGAGGATCTCGATGCCGAGCCGCGTGCCGGGCTCGGCGTGCGCGCTGCGCACGTAGCCGAGCGCGAGGCTCTTCTTGAGACAATGCCCGTAGTAGCCCGCGGTCGCGCGTCCCACCATGCGGCCGCCGGAGTCGAACAGCGGCTCGTTGCCTAGCGGATCGGCGTCGGTGACGCCGTGCACCTCGAGTGTCACGAAGCGGTTCGGCACGCCGGCCTGGAGCTGTCTCTCGAGCGCCTCGCGGCCGATGAAGGGTCCCTTGCCCATGCGCACGAAGCGATCGAGGCTCGCCTCGAACGGCGTGTAGTCGGGAGTCAGGTCGCTGCCCCACATGCGATACGACTTCTCCATGCGCAGCGACTCCATGGCGCGCATGCCGACCATGCCGATCCCAAAAGGCTTGCCGGCCTCGAACAGCGCGTCGAAGAGCGAATGGGCGTATTCGATCGGAAAGTGCAGCTCCCACCCCAAGGCGCCGACGAAGTTGACGCGCAGCGCGTAGACATCCACCGCGAGCCCCGCCTCGATGACCTGCGCGGTGAGCCAGGGAAAGGAGGTGTTGTCGAGCGGCGTATCGGTCAGCTGGGCCAGCACCTCGCGCGACCTGGGTCCCGCGAGCACGAAGGTGCCGCGGCTGTTGGTGATGTTGCGCAGTCCCACCGAGCCGTCTTTGGGCAGCGCCTTCTGCAGGTAGTCGCCGTCGTAGCGCTCGGCGGCGCCGGCGCTCACCACGTAGAAATGCTGATCCGCGATCCTGGTGATCGTGAACTCGGAGCGGATGCCGCCGCGGCGCGTGAGGGCGTGCGACAGCGCCATGCGCCCGACCTTGGCCGGCACCTTGTTGGCGACCAGCCCGTCGAGCCAGGCTTCGGCGCCGGGGCCCGTGACCTCGTGCTTGGTGAAGGGCGTGAGGTCGATGACGCCGACGCGCTCGCGCATGAGGCGCGCCTCGTTGCCGACGTACTCGAAATAGTTGCTGCGCCGGAAGCTCCAGCGATCCTTGCGCTCGACGCCGTGCGGCGCGAACCAGTTGGCGCGCTCCCAGCCGTAGCGCTGTCCGAAGACCGCGCCGCGCGCGGCGAGCTTGTCGTAGACCGGGCTGGTCTTCGCCGGGCGGCCGTCGGGGCGCTCCTCGTCGGGATAGTGGATGGTGAAGACGTTGCGGTAGGTCTCCTCGTTCTTCTTCACCACGTAGCGCTTGGAGGTATAGGCGCCGAAGCGCCGCGGGTCGGCCGCCAGCATGTCGATGCCGGGCTCCCCCTCGACGATCCATTCCGCGAGCTGCCAGCCCGCGCCGCCCGCGGCGGTGATGCCGAAGCTGTGGCCCTCGTTGAGCCACACGTTGGGCACTCCCCACGCCGGTCCTATGAGCGGACTGCCGTCGGGGGTGTAGGAGATCGGTCCGTTGACGATGTCCTTGATGCCGCAGTTCTCGAGCGCCGGGACGCGGCGCGTCGCCGCCTCGACGTGCGGCACCAGACGATCGAGATCGCCGGGGAAGAGGCTGCGCCCGAACCAATCCGGCACGCCGTCGGCAAAGCGCGCCGGCGCCCCTTTCTCGTAGGGACCCAGGATCCAGCCCATGCGCTCTTCGCGCAGGTAGTACGACCGGTCCGACTCGCGCAGCACCGCGAGCTCGCGTCCGCCGCCCTTGCGGTACGCGACGAGCTCCGGCGACTCGTCGTAGACGATGTACTGGTGCTCGACCGGGATCGCCGGCACGTTGAGCCCCAAGAGCCTGCCGGTCTGACGCGCGTAGTTGCCGGTCGCGAGCACCAGGTGCTCGGCGACGATGTCGCCGTTGGCGGTGCGCACCCGCCACTCGCCGCCCGCGGTGCGCTCGAACGCGGTCGCCTCGGTGTGCTCGTAGATCTCGGCGCCGGCGCTGCGCGCGCCCTTGCGCAGCGCCATGGTGAGGTCGGCGGGCGCGATGTGCCCGTCGTCGGGGTGATAGAGCGCCCCGACAATGGGCGGCGTCTCGGTGCCGCCGCCGAGATCGATGAGGGGCCAGAGCTCCTTGACGCGCGAGGCCGAGATGATCTCAAAGGGCACGCCGATGGTGTTGGCCGTGCCGCAGTACTTCTGGTACTCGTCCATGCGATCGCGGTTGGTCGCGAGGCGCAGGTTCCCCGTGACGTGGAAGCTCACGTCCTGGCCGGTCTCGGCGGGCAGCTTCTTGTAGAGGTCCACGGAATACTTGTGCAGCTGGCCGACCGTGTAGCTCATGTTGAAGAGCGGCAGCAGGCCTGCCGCGTGCCAGGTGGAGCCGGCGGTGAGCTCGGAGCGCTCGATGAGGGCGATGTCCTTCCAGCCCTTCTTCGCGAGGTGATAGAGCGTGCTGACGCCCACCACGCCGCCACCGATGACGAGGACCCGAACGTGCGTCTTCACGGGATGATTCTCCGGCGCCTGCGACGGCCTGCGGCGCAGTGTAGCCA
>JASHVF010000038.1 GCA_030039615.1 Gammaproteobacteria bacterium
CCGGCGGACTCGCCCGGCGCAGCTGCGCCGGCAGATCCGCAAGCGCGGCGGCGCCCGGATCCTGCGGCCATTGATCCGAGGCGCCGCGGCCCGCGTGCGAGTACTCGAAGATCACTTTCTCGGTGCTGGGCATGATGACTTGGCTCCTCAGGCGGCGCGCGCCGACTGCAGCGCCTCGGCGAGCGAGGCGCGGTAGCGCTCGAGGTCGGCGGCGGTCTTGGTCTCGGTGGCGCACACCAGGAGCGCCGGGCCGAGCTCGGGGTAGAAGGGCGCGAGATCGAGCCCGCCGAGGATGCCGCGGTTGCCGAGCGCCTTGAGCACCGGCGCCACCGGACGATCGAGCAGCAGCACCGCCTCGTGGAAGTTAGGACCGCTGAAGGCCGCGCGGATGCCGGGCAGCCGGGTGAGCGCGCCGAGCAGCTCGCGGCTGCGGGCGTGGGATGCGGCCGCGGTGCGCCTGAGGCCCTCGCGTCCCATCAGCGAGAGGTAGATGGTCGCCGCCGTCATCAGCAGTCCCTGGTTGGTGCAGATGTTGGAGGTCGCCTTGGCGCGGCGGATGTGCTGCTCGCGCGCCTGCAGCGTCAGCGTGAAGCCGGCGCGCCCGGCGGCATCGAGCGTGCGGCCGACGATGCGCCCGGGCATCTGCCGCACGTGCTCCATGCGGGCGGTCATGAAGCCGAAGTAAGGACCGCCCGAGGAAAGCGGCACGCCGAGCGGCTGGCCCTCGCCGACCGCGATGTCGACGCCCCGTTGACCCCACTGCCCCGGGGGCTTGAGCAGCGCGAGCGAGGTGGGATTGACGACCGCGATCACCAGCGCGCCGTGCGCGTGTCCCCAGTCGGTGAGCGCGTCGACGTCCTCGAGCCGCCCGAAGAAGTTCGGCTGCTGGATGACGAGCGCGGTCACGTCCTCGCCGTCGTACTTGGCGAGCGAGCCGGGCAGCGTCACGCCTTCGGCGGTGCAGTACGGCAGCTCCTCGAACCGGAGACCCTGGCCGCTCGCCATCGCGACGCTCACCCGCCGGTAGTGCGGATGCAGCGTGGTCGGCACGAGGATGCGCGCCGCCCTCGACTTGCGGTTGGCGCGCACCGCCATGAGCGCCGCTTCCGCGGTCGCCGACGCCCCGTCGTACATCGAGGCGTTGGCGACCTGCATGCCGGTGAGGCGCGCGATCATGGTCTGGAACTCGTAGATCATCTGCAGCGTGCCCTGGCTGGCCTCCGCCTGGTAGGGCGTATAGGCGCTGTAGAACTCTCCGCGCGTGGTGATCGCCCAGACCGCGGCCGGGATGTGGTGCTCGTAGGCGCCGGCGCCGAGGAAGCTGAGCGGCGTGCCGTCCTGCGCGGCGCGCTCGCTCATCAGGCGCCCCACCTGCATCTCGTTGAGCGCCTCCGGCACGCCGGCGAGCGCCTCGACGCGCAGATTCCTCGGGATCTCCTCGAACAGATCCTCGATGCCGCGCGCGCCGATCGCGGCCAGCATGGCCGCCGTGTCCGCCTCGGTATGGGGAATGAACGCCATTCAACCGCCCTCCGCGTCCAGTACCTTCTGATAGTCGGCGGCCGAGAGCAGTTCCGCCGCCGCCAGCGCCCCCGCGGCGGGCCTCATGCGCATCAGCCAGCCAGCGCCGTAGGGATCGGAATTGACCGTCTCGGGCGCATCCGCGAGCGTGTCGTTGCCGGCGGTGATCTCGCCGGCGAGCGGCGCATACACGTCGGAGGCCGCCTTGACCGACTCGACCACCGCACAAGGCTCGTCCGCCTTCACGCTGCGGCCGGCCTCGGGTACCTCGACGAATACCAGATCCCCGAGGGCGTGCTGCGCGTGGTCGGTGATGCCGATCTCGACCGTGCCATCGGCGAGCGTCCGTATCCATTCGTGAGACTTGGTGTACTTGAGGTCCGCGGGAAGATTGCTCATGAATCAGATCCTTTAGGTCACCAGGGATTTGCCGAAACGCACGAACGGCGGCTTCACCACGCGCGCGTTGAGGAGCTTGCCGCGGATGTCGACCTGCACCCGCCCGGCGGTGGCGGCCGGCACGCGTGCCAGCGCGATCGAGCGCTCGAGTGTCGGGGAGAAGGTGCCGCTCGTGACCTCGCCCCCGCCGGCGCCTGCGGCCAGCACCTTCTGGTGGCCGCGCAGCACGCCGCGGTCCTCGAGCACGAGTCCGACGAGCTTGCGCGCGGGCCCGCCGGCTGCGCGGATCGCCTCGAGCGGCGCTCGGCCGACGAATTCGCGGCCCGGCGGCTCGAACGCCACCGTCCAGGCGAGGCCCGATTCGAGCGGATCGGTGCTCTCGTCCATCTCGTGGCCGTAGAGGTTCATGCCGGCCTCGAGGCGCAGCGTGTCGCGTGCCCCCAGGCCGCAGGAGGCGACCCCGAGCGCGTTGAGCCTGCGCCACACCGCGACCGCATCCTCGGCCGGCAGCATGATCTCGCAGCCGTCCTCGCCCGTGTAACCGGTACGCGCGACGAACCAGCCGCCGAGCTCACGCCCGACGAACACGCCGAGGGCGAGCGCCGCCGCCGCATCGCCGGGGGCGAGCAGCTGCGCGGCTTTGTCACGCGCCTCCGGGCCCTGCACGGCGAGCATCGCGAGATCGGCGCGCTCGGTGACCTCGACGCCGAAGGCCGCCGCGTGGCGGCGGATCCAGGCGAGATCCTTGTCGCGCGTGCCGGCGTTGACCACGGCGCGAAACGAGCTGTCGGAGAGGAAATAGACGATGAGATCGTCGATCACCCCGCCGCGCTCGTTCAGCATGCAGCTGTAGAGCGCCTTGCCCGGGGTCTTGAGGCGCGCGACGTCGTTCGCCAGCAGCTGCGCGAGGCAAGCGCGCACCCGCGGCCCCTCGAGATCCACGACGCACATGTGCGAGACGTCGAACACGCCCGCGGCGCGGCGCACCGCATGGTGCTCGGCGATCTGCGAGCCGTATTGCACGGGCATGTCCCAGCCGCCGAAATCGACGATCCGGGCGTCGAGCTCCTGATGCAGTTCGAACAGCGGGGTGCGTCGTCCCACGGTGCCTCCAGAGAACATGAGCCGGCATCCGCCTCGCGGTACGAGGCGAACGCCGCCCTTCTGTCCCTGTGACCTGAGAGATCAGGCGGTGAACGCCGCCGCTCCCCTTCGGTGGGTGGACGCATCGAGGCTCCACCGCTCTCCAGAAGCCCCGCGCGCGCCAGCAAGCGCGCGCCGTCTGCCGTTCTTGTGCCTGAGCGTTTCCGGGCGGGATTGCGCCTTCGGCGTTCCGGCTTGGCCGCCGGAATCTCTCCGGACAGACTGTTTCGGGCCGCGCGATGATAGCAGAGCGTGATGTCCCCGGCGCTTGCGTCCGGGCGGGGTAGAATTTGCGCCCATGAGCCTTCCCCGCCGCACGTCCGCGCAGGTGTCGATCGGTCCGGTCCGCGTCGGCGGCGGCGCGCCGATCGTCGTGCAGTCGATGACCAATACCGACACCGCCGACGTCGAGGGCACCGCCCGCCAGGTGCTCTCGCTCGCGCGCGCCGGCTCGGAGCTGGTGCGCGTCACCGTGAACACCAGCGAGGCGGCGGCCGCGGTCGCACCGATCCGCGCCTGGCTCGATCGCGCGGGGGTCGCGGTGCCGCTCATCGGCGACTTCCACTTCAACGGCCACAAGCTGCTGCGCGAGCACCCCGACTGCGCGCAGGCGCTCGCCAAGTACCGCATCAACCCCGGCAACGTCGGGCGCGGATCCAGGCGCGACCCGCAGTTCGCGGAGATGATCGAGATCGCCTGCCGCTACGGCAAACCGGTGCGTATCGGCGTCAACTGGGGGAGCCTCGACTCGGACCTGCTAACGCGTCTCATGGACGAGAACTCGGCGCTGCCCGAGCCGCTCGACGCGCAGGCCGTGATGCGCAGCGCCGTAGCGCTCTCGGCGCTCGGCAGCGCGCAGCGTGCCGAGGAACTCGGACTTGCGCACGATCGCATCATCCTCTCGGCCAAGGTGAGCGGCGTGCAGGACCTGATCGCGATCTACCGCGATCTCGCCGCGCGCTGCGACTATCCGCTGCACCTCGGGCTCACCGAGGCCGGCATGGGCTCCAAGGGCATCGTGGCCTCGACCGCCGGCATGGCGGTGCTGCTGCAGGAAGGCATCGGCGACACCATCCGCGCATCGCTCACCCCCGAGCCCGGCGGCGATCGCACGCAGGAAGTGATCGTCGCGCA
>JASHVF010000346.1 GCA_030039615.1 Gammaproteobacteria bacterium
AATCCCAGCACTTCACCTCGGCCTTTCTCGTCGCCGCCGTCATCAGCGTCCTCGGGGTGCTAGGCTGGGTGTTCATGATCCCGAAGGTCGCCCCGCTCGAGTGGTGAGAGTGCGGTCGCAGACGGTCCGCCCCGTCGCGCCGATTCTCGACGCGCTCGAGCGCTTCCATGGCGTGCAGTCGAATCGCTCACCGGGCGATCCGTTTCAGTTCCTCATCTGGTGGCAGTGTGGTTACCCGCCGAGCGAGGAGCGCTGCGCGCGCGGCTGGACGGCCCTCAATGAAATGACGAGCGTCAGTGCGCCGGAGCTGCTGGCGGCGCGGCCCGCGGAACTCGCGCGGGCGCTCGCATGCGGCGGCCTCATACCGCGCCTGCGCGCGGCCCGCGTGCGGGAAATCGCCCGCATGACTCAGGAGCAGTTCGGCGGGGACCTGCGCCGTGCCCTGGAGCCGCTGCCGGCAGCCGAAGCGCGCAAGCTCCTCAAGCGCTTTCCCGGGATCGGATTGCCGGGGGCCGACCGCATTCTGCTCTTCGCGGCGATCGCGCCGGTGGCGGCGGTGCCCTCCGCCTGTCCCCACGTGTTGCCGCGTATCGTGGTGGGCCGCGAGGCGGCAAGCTATACGGCGAGCTACCGCCAGGCGCAACAGCTGATCGAGTCCCAGGTTGCAGCGACGGTGGCCGCGCGCAGCCGCTCCTACCTCCTGCTCGGGCGGCACGGCCGGGAGCTGTGCAAGGCCAGGAATCCGAAGTGCGGCCAGTGCCCGATCGCAGCGCGATGCGCCTACCTCAGCCGGCCGCGTGCGCGCGTACGGCAGCGCGATTAGACTGCGCGTGAATGGCGAGGAGCGCGATGCGATGACCGCTTTCCCGGAGGACATCTACACCGAACAGGAGCCGAGCCCCGACACGCTCGCCAACCTGGGGCCGCTGCGGCGCCTGGCGGGTATCTGGGAGAGCGCCAGGGGCATCGACATCAACCCCAAGGCGGAGGGGCCGCAGCGCCGCGAGTACAGCGAGCACATCGAGCTGCAGCCGATCGACGCGCAGTCGAACGGCCCGCAGCTCTTCTACGGCCTGCGCTATCACACCCGCATCCTCGCCCCCGACGAGGACGCGACCTTCCACGACCAGACCGGCTACTGGCTGTGGGAACCGGCCACGGGGCTCGTCATGCAGACACTCAGTATTCCCCGCGGGCAGGTCGCGATCGCGGCCGGACATGCCGCGCCCGATGCCACCGAGCTCGTGCTGACCGCGCAGCGCGGCCAGACCGAGTACGGCATCTGCTCCACGACTTTCCTCGAGTACGCCTTCCGCACCGACTCCTACCGCATCGAGGTCGTGTTCAACCCCGACGGCAGCTGGACCTATGTGCTGGATACCATGCTCAAGGTGCGCGGCCGCGATGAGCCGTTCCTGCACCGCGACCGCAACACGCTGGTGAAGGTGGCCGAGCCGACGCCCAACCCGCTGGCGATCCTGCGCGCCAGGGACGCCGCCGGCCGCTGACGCCCACGCGGCGCGCCGTAGTCGCCGCAGTTCCCGACCGCGCTGCGCCTCAGCCGGAAGGGCTCGGGCCGGTGAAGCGCACGGCGCTCGCGCCGCTGATCGGACCCGTGGTCGCCTGATCGCTCACGTACAGGTCGACCTCGCGCTCGAAGTGCAGATCCCCCAGCACCACCGAGCCTGGCCCGATGACGATGCGCGGCTTGTGGTCGCCGAAGCTGAACAGGCCGCCGCCGCCGCGCTTGACGAGGATGCCGCCCTCGACGTGCGAGCCGCCGAGCACCTCGATGTCGCCGGACACCGTGCGCAGCCCGCCCGCGACGCGCGCACCGGTGAGCGCGATGCGGCCGTTCACGTTGGCGACCGCGCCGCCGACCTCGGCGCCGTTGCCCACCTTCATCGAGCCGTTCACGGTGGTGATGTCGCGTGCGACGTGCCCGCCCTCGCCCAGGGTGATCGAGCCGTTCACCGTGGTCAGCTCATCGGCGCTCGCGTGTGCGCCGAGCGCGATCGCGCCGTTGACGGTGTCGGCCGAGCCGACCGTGGCGTTCTCGTCGACGTGGATCGAGCCGTTGACCGTGCCGACATTCTTGCTGTGCGTGCCCGCCGGCACGTGAATCGAGCCGTTGACGCTCTTGGCGCCGTTGGCATCCGCGGTGACATCGCCCCCCGGCATGTTGTAGCAGCCCGCGAGCGTGAGCAGCAGCGCGAGCGAGTAATTGCGTGGCATACAGCGTCTCCTCGCCGGCAAGCTACCGCCGCGCCGCTCCACTGTCCACCCTGCAGGACGCTGCCTGCCGCGGGCGGCGGGCGCCCCACCGCTGCTCGGGAGACTCAGGCGCGCCGCGCCGGCTGGCGCTCGCGCTCCATGCCGCGAAACTCGACGAACGCCGTCATGCGCGCCCACAGGTAGTCGCCGTACAGAAACGGCTCGAAGCCCGCCGGGTCGTCCTGCGGCAGCGGCCGGATCTCGGCGTCGGCGCGCGCCTCGTAGAAGAACGGGATCGAGAAGCGCTCCGCCCCCGAGCCGATCACCCGATGCTCGGTAGCGCGGATGCGGCCCGCGCTCCAGCGCTCGAGCACCTGGCCGAAATTCACCGCCAGCGCGCCCTCCTGCGGCGGCACGTCGACCCAGGCGCCGTCGCGGGCGCGCGCCTGCAGCCCCGGGACGCCGTCCTGCGCGAGCAGCGTCAGAAAGCCCGAGTCGGTATGCGCCGCTCCGGTGAGATAACGGCGCGCGCCGCCGTGCTCGACCCAGACCCGGGGATCGGTACAGCTGGCGAGCTCCGCGGCGCTGCGCGGCGGGTAGCGCAGCAGGCGCAGCGTCGAGAGTCCCTCGTGGAACGCATCATCAAAAAAAGCCGCCTCGAGATGCAGGCTCCGGGCGATCGACTGCATGAGCGCGCGCGACACACGCTCCATCGCGGCGTAATAGCGCGCCACGGCGGCACGCCAGCCGGGCAGCCGCGCCTCGGACGGCAGCGGCGTCGGCTCGCGCAACGGATCGCCGGCGCGGACGAGGCGCGCGCCGTAGAGGACGTCGGGGCCGAGATCGATGCCCTCTTTCAGCGTGACGTTGCCCGGCTGCGGCGGGAAGTAGCCGCGGTAGAGGTTGGGATTCTGCGGCGCGAACTTGCGCCGCCACAGCCGCCGGCGCTCGGCCTGCTCCACGGAGAAGATCCCGAGCAGCTCGCCACGCGCCGCCGGCCCGAGCGGCACCTCGGAGGCGAGGCCGACGATCGTCAGGAAGCCGCTGTCGGCGGCGGCCGCGGCGATGCGTGCATCGACGCCGTCGCGCTCCAGCCCGGCGCCGCGGAACAGCGGCCCGACGTCGACCGTGGGAACCATGGGAGGCGATGCTACACCGCGCGCCGCGCCGCTGGCTCGGGTCGCCCCGGACCCTCGAGGTTCGCCCGGGGTCAGGCCGCGCCGGCGGTCCGGCCGGGGACCGCCTTCAACGCCCGGTAGCGTCCCGTGGGAGTGAGCTCGTCGTTGCGCACCTGCGTCGACCAGAGCGCGTTGCGGCGCGCGACGAACGGGCTCCTGCTGAGCTGCTCGAGCGAGCACGCCTTGGCGAACAGGAATCCCTGGCCCGCCACGCAGCCGAGCGCCAGCAGCGCCTCCACCTGCGGCTCGAGCTCGATGCCCTCGGCCACCGTCTCGAGGCCGAGCGTCTCGCCGAGCGTGATCACCGCGCGCGCCAGCTCCGGCCCGTTGTCGGAGTTGGTGAGACTGCCGACGAAGGCGCGGTCGATCTTCAGGATGTCGATCGGGAAGCGATGCAGGTAGGAGAGCGAGGAATAGCCGGTGCCGAAGTCGTCGATCGCGAGCCGTACGCCGAGCGCCTTCAGGCTGTGGAAGCGCTCGAGGTTGGAGTCGGTGTTGTACATGATGGTGCTCTCGGTGAGCTCGATCACCAGGTTCCCCGGCTCGAGTCCCGACTCCGACAGCGCCTGCGCCACGTCGTGCACCAGCTCGCCGTGCTGCAGGTGGCGCCCGGAGATGTTCACCGCGAGACGCAGTCCCGCACCGCCCGCCACCGAGCGGCGCCAGGCGCACAGGTCGCGGCACGCCTGGCGCAGCACCCAGCGGCCGAGCTTGACGATCTGGCCGGACTCCTCCACCACCTGGATGAAGCGCCCCGGCATGAGCACCCCGGCCTCGGGATGGCGCCAGCGCACCAGCGCCTCGACCCCGAGGAGGCTGCGGGTGCCGAGGTCCACGATCGGCTGGTACTCGATGAAGAACTCCTGGTCGGCGAGCGCGCGCGAGATGTCGGCCTCGAGCCGCATGCGCTCGTGCAGCAGCGCCTGCATCTGCGGCTGGAAGGTGACGTGGCGATTCTTGCCGGCGGCCTTGGCGTGATACATGGCGATGTCGGCGTTGCTGAGCAGCTCCTCGGCGCCCGCCTCGCTGGCCGAGATCGCAAGTCCGAGGCTGGCGCCGACGCGCACCTCGCGCCCGTCGAGCTGGAACGGCACGTTGAGAGCGGCGATCAGCGCATCCGCCACGCGGCCGACCTCGCTCGAGCGCTCGATGCCTTCCATCAGCACCGCGAACTCATCGCCCCCGAGGCGCGCCACGGTGTCGCACGAGCGCGTGGTCTGCAGCACCCGGTGGGCCACCGCCTGCAGCAGCCGGTCGCCGGCGTCGTGGCCCAGCGAATCATTGATGTTCTTGAAGTTGTCGAGGTCGAGGAACATGACCGCGAGGCAGCTCTGGCCGCGCTGCGCGATCGTGAGGGCGTGCTGCACGCGGTCGCGGAACAGGTTGCGGTTCGCGAGCAGCGTGAGCGGATCGTGGAAGGCGAGCTGGCGCAGCTGCTCCTCGAGCGCCTTGCGCTCGCTGATGTCGCGGAAGTTGAGCGCCAGGCCCTGCACCGCCGGGTCCTGCGTCAGGTTGCTGCCGACGCTCTCCACCACGTAGCGCTTGGCGCCGCGCTCGACGTGCAGCTCGATCGGGCCGACGGTGCCCGCCGGGGTGGCCGCCACCTCGGCGAGAAAGGCGCGCAGCTTCTCGGCGTCCTCGCCGACCCAGACCTCGAGGAGACTGCGGCCGGTGATCTCGGCAGGCTTGAGCCCGAGCGTGCGCTCCGAGGCGGGCGAAGCGAAGCGCAGCACGCCGTCGGGACCTACGATCATGATGACGTCCGAGGCGTTGGCGATCAGCGAGGCATAGCGGTCCTCGACCATGCGCGCGGCGCGCTGCTCGCGCACCAATGCATCGCCGCGCAGCGCCACGCTCTGGCGGACCATGAGCAGCAGCGTCAGCGCGAACACGATCATGGTCATCATGTTGGCCGGGCCGTTGACGTCGCCGCGCGAGAGATACACCAGCATGAGGAAGGCGGCGAGCATCGCCGCATAGGGCAGCGCGCGCGCCAGCGCGTCGACGCTTTGTGAGACGGACGGCGGCGGCGCGTTGAGCCACTTCAGCTGCACGCGCGCCGCTGCGGCCAGCGGCGCGTAGCACACCAGGTACATGATCTGCGAGCTGTCGCCCGGCAGGTAGTAGCCGCGCATCTTGGCGAGCGACCAGAAGATGTCGCCGGCGAACATGGTGGCGAAGCCGGTGAGCAGCAGCAGCGGCACGCGCTGCCCGCCGAGGTTGCCCGAGCCCGTGAGCAGCAGCACGCCGAGCATCAGCAGCAGCACGCAGTCGAGGATCAGATAGGTCTGGCTCAGCACCTGCTTGAGCACCGAGGCCTCGTGCAGCTGCGCGGCCGGATGCAGCACCAGGAACCAGAAGAAGGCGCCGAAGCCCACGGCGAAGATGGTCGCGTCCATCGAGAGCTGCACCCAGGGCACGCGCACTGCGGCGGCGCGGATCAGGAAAATCGCCGCGGCCGGCAGCGCCAGGTAGAAGCCGCAGTAGAAAAAGTCGCCCGGACCCGGAAAGGGATCGATGTTACGCAGCCACCAGGTGCTGGCGCCGATGCACTCGCCGACGAGGTAGAGCGCCAGCGCGCACGCCAGCGAGCCCCAGGCGCGGCGCAGGTCGCCGGCGGGTGCGCGGCGCGCAGTCACCGCGCAGATGACGACGGCCGCGAGCGCGGCGGGCAGCGACCATACGAGGTTCACGAAGTGGTTGAACGCCTCGCCGCCGAAGTGCGTGAGCATCAGCGCGGCGCCCGTGGCCGTATAGGCGACCAGCACCGCGAACAGCCGGTCGACCCAGCGCGGTGCGGTCTCGAGACGGTTGAATTGCGCAGTTCTTACTTGTGTATCCACAGCTCTTGCTATCGCCAAACTGGCGGCCCGCGGTCGTGCCTTTGCCTTTAGAGTCGGCCCCCGGGCGTTAAATTTGAGGCCAAATCGCTGCGCCGGCCAGCAAAGAATCCCCCCGCGTGACGCAGTTCTCCCTGCAATATGTAGAACTGGGCATTCGGTTCAATCCCTGCTTTGCGGGGCGGCGAGCGCACACCCGGGATCGAGCATCAGCTCCGCCCCGGGGACCGCACTTCCGGCGAGCAGCACGAAACCGGGCCCCTCTTTGAAATCCATGCCGGCGAGCAGCAATGTGTAGTCCGCCATGGACTTATCCACATCCGGCAGGCTGTCCGCGAGCAGCCGGAAGGGGTTCGCGGCCCCCGGGCGCTCGCCCACAATGCGCAGCGCCCGGTAGCGAAACTCCTCGAGCTCGAGCGTCCCCCAGTTCGGCCCGATCGTGGCGGCCTGCGAGGCGAGCGCCGCGGCAATGCCCGCGCGCAGGCAGCTGATGTGGATGTGCAGCTGATCCTGGCTGCGCGCGTGCCTCTGATTGACGGCGAGGCCGACCGCCGCGCGCGGCACCGTGCGGCCGATGAAGCGTGCGAGCGCCTCGCGCGCATCCCAGGCGGCATCGAAATAGTTGAGCGCCTCCGCGGAGCGCGCCTCGGGGCTCTCCACTCCGCGAATGCTCTGCGTCGGGATGAGGAGTAAATGCGCCCCGCCCTTGCGGTCGGCGAGCACCGCAAAGCCGGCATCAGCCGGCTCGGCCCCCGGGGTGACGCTCACGCAGGGCGCGGGATCGTGGTTCTGCAGCCAGTGCGGCAGGCACTGCTCCTGGACGATGAAGCGCAGCCGATCGCGCGGCGTCGGCGCCGCCTCGGGCTCGGCGTGCGCGCCCGCGATGGCACCCCAGCCGAGCAGCGCCAGCAGCGCGCACTGCCATCTCACCGAGCTGCTCCTCACGACGGCAAATCTAGGGGACGATGATGGCGGCGCGATGACCGGCGGCGGCCGGATGGTGCCTGCCCAGGAACAGCGCGGCCGTGAGACCGCAGAGTGCTGCGAACGTGAGCCACAGCCCAGGCACCGCCGGGTTGTGCGTGTACTGCACCAGCAGGTGGCAGATGGCCGGCGTGAAGCCGCCGAACAGGCTGGTGGCGAGACTGTAGGCGAGCGCGAAGCCCGTGGTGCGTACCTCGGCCGGCATGATCTCGGTGAGGCTCACGACCATCGCGCCGTTATAGCTTGCGTAGAGAAACGAGAGCCACAGCTCGGTCGCGAGCAGCGCCGCGAGCGAGGGCGCGCGCGTCAGCCATACCAGCACCGGGTAGGCGGTGAGCGCCATGAGCACGGTGCAGCCGATGAGCAGCGGGCGGCGCCCGATGCGGTCCGACCAGGCGCCCATGAGCGGCAGCCACAGGAGGTTCGAGGCACCCACCGCGAGCGTCGCGATGAAGCTGTCGAGGCTCGAGAGATGCAGCACCGCGGTGCCGAAGGTCGGCGTGTAGGCGGTGATCATATAGAAGGAGACCGTCGTCATGGTCACGAGCAGCACGCCGAGCGAGACGATGCGCCAGTTGGCTCCGAGGGACGCCAGCACCTGCGGCAGCGCCGGCCGCTCCCGCCGCGCGCTGAACTCGGCGGTCTCGGTGAGCGAGCGGCGCAGCCACAGTACCAGCGGAATGACCAGACACCCGAGCAGCAGTGGCACCCGCCACCCCCAGGCGCTCATCTGCCGCGGGCTCAGGTTTGCGTTCAGCACGAGGCCGACGCTGGCGGCGAACATGACCGCCACCTGCTGGCTGGCCGATTGCCAGCTCACGTAGAAGCCTCTGGATCCGGCGGGCGCGATCTCCGCGAGGTACACCGAGACGCCACCGAGCTCCATGCCGGCCGAGAATCCCTGCAGCAGTCGTCCGCAGAGCACGACGAGCGGCGCCGCCAGCCCGATCGCCGCGTAGCCTGGAGTACCGGCGGTGGCCGCGATGCCGAGGCCCATGAGGCCGAGCGTCAGCAGCAACCCCGCGCGTCGTCCGCGACGGTCGGCGTACGCACCCAGCACGACGGCGCCGATCGGCCGCATGAGAAAGCCGGCGCCAAAGGTGGCGAGCGCCAGCAGCAGCGACACGGTGGCTGTGCCGGCCGGAAAGAACGCCGCGCCGATCGCTGCGGCGTAGTAGCCGAACACCATGAAGTCGTACATCTCGAGGAAGTTGCCGCTCGCGACGCGGATGACGGCGCCGAGCCGCGACTGCCGAGCGGCCGCCATCTCAGGCGCGCCTCGGGATGAGCGGCAACAGGACGTGCGAGGGGCGCTCGGCGTCCATGTGGAGCGTGTTGCGCGCCACGCGGCGCGTGAGCCCGGTGCCTTCCGGCGCGCCGGTGTTGGGGTTCACATCGAAGTGCGGGAAATTGCTCGAGGAGACATCGAGCCGGATGCGGTGCCCGCGCACGAAGCGGTTCGAGGTGGGAAAGGCCGTCACGGTGATGCGATAGACCTCGCCCGGCTGCATGAGCGTTGGCCTCTCGAAGGAGTCGCGGTAGCGGCAGCGCAGGATTCCGTCGGTGAGATTGAGCGCGAAGCCCTCCGG
>JASHVF010000347.1 GCA_030039615.1 Gammaproteobacteria bacterium
ACGATCCTCGCCACCGGGGGCTACGGCCGCACCTACTTCTCCTGTACCTCGGCGCACTCCTGCACCGGGGACGGCAACGCCATGGTGTTGCGCGCCGGGCTGCCGCTCGAGGACATGGAGTTCGTGCAGTTCCACCCCACCGGCATCTACGGCGCCGGCTGCCTGATCACCGAGGGCGCGCGCGGCGAAGGCGGCTATCTCACCAACTCCAAGGGCGAGCGCTTCATGAGCCGCTACGCGCCCAACGCCAGGGATCTCGCCTCGCGCGACGTCGTCAGCCGCGCCATGACGCTCGAGATTCGCGAGGGCCGCGGCTGCGGGCCCGAGCACGACTACATCGAGCTGCATCTCGAGCACCTCGGCGCGAACGTGATCCACGAGCGCCTGCCCGGCATCGCCGAGACTGCGCGCATCTTCGCCGGCGTCGACGTGACGCGTGAGCCGATCCCGGTGCAGCCCACCGTCCACTACAACATGGGGGGCATACCGTGTAACCACCACTGCGAGGTGGTGTGTCCGCAGGACGGCGACCCCGACCGCGTGGTGCCGGGCCTCATGGCGGTCGGCGAGGCGGCCTGCGTATCGGTGCACGGCGCCAACCGCTTAGGTTCCAACTCACTGCTCGACCTGGTGGTGTTCGGCCGCGAGGCGGCGCGCCGCTGCCGCGAGATCGTGACGCCGGGCGAGTCGCACCGGCCGCTCGCGGCGGAGGCGGGCGCGGCGGCGCTGGCGCGCCTCGAGCGGCTGCGCCAGGCGAACGGTGCGCGCGGCACGGCCGCGATCCGCGTCGAGATGCAGAAGACCATGCAGATCGACGCCGCGGTGTTCCGCACCGCCGAGAGCCTGGCGCAGGGCATCGACCGCATCGGGCAGACCTTCGAGTCCTTCGCGGACGTGCGTATCAGCGACCGCTCGCTCATCTGGAACACCGATCTCATCGAGACGCTCGAGCTGGAGAATCTGCTGCTGCAGGCGACCGCCACGATCCACTCGGCCGCCAACCGCACCGAGAGCCGCGGCGCGCACGCGCGCGAGGACTTCCCGCAGCGCGACGACCAGAACTGGATGAAGCACACGCTGGTGTGGGTCGAGGGACCGAAGCGCGTGCGCTTCGACTACCGCCCGGTGCACCTCAACACGCTCACCGGCGACGTCGAGTCGATTCCGCCCAAGGCGCGCACTTACTGAAAGGCCGACAGCATGGAGTTCCGGCTGCCTCGCAACTCGCGCCCCGTGCAGGGCGTCACGCACCGCGCTCCCGGCGCGCGCGCGCTGCGCACCTTCCGCATCTACCGCTTCAATCCCGACGCCGACGGTCCGCCGCGCGTCGACACGTTCGAGATCGACGCCAGGAGCTGCGGGCCCATGGTGCTCGACGCCCTGATCCAGATCAAAGCGGCGATCGACTCCTCGCTCACCTTCCGCCGCTCCTGCCGCGAGGGGATCTGCGGCTCGTGCGCCATGAACATCAACGGCATCAACCGCCTCGCCTGCACCACCTCCATGCAGGACCTCGACGCCGGGATCCGCATCTATCCGCTGCCGCACATGCCGGTGGTGAAGGACCTGGTGACCGACCTCACGAACTTCTACGCGCAGTACGCTTCCGTGAAGCCCTGGCTGCAGGCGCTCACCCCGGCACCGCCCGATCACGAGCGGCTGCAGAGCAAGGAGGAGCAGGAGAAGATCGACCGGCCGGCCGCGTGCATCCTCTGCGCCTGCTGCTCGACCTCCTGCCCGAGCTACTGGTGGAACAGCGAGCGCTACCTGGGTCCCGCGGCACTGCTGGCCGCCTACCGCTGGATCATCGACAGCCGCGATGAAGCGACCGGCGAGCGGCTCGACGAGCTCGAGGACCCCTTCCGGCTGTACCGCTGCCACACGATCATGAACTGCACCGACGTGTGCCCGAAGGACCTGAATCCGGCGCGGGCGATCGCCGAGATCAAGAAGATGCTCGCCGAGCGCTCCGGGTGAGGGCGGTGGCGAGAATCGCGCAGCAGTCTCCCATTACGCCGGCCACGCCCTCGGCAGTGCCGGGGAGGCTCCTGTGGCGTTGCCGGCGCGGCATGAAGGAGCTCGATCTGATCCTCGAGCGCTACGTGCGCGAGGCGCTGCGCGGCGCCCCGCAGGCGGAGCAGGCGGCGTTCGAGCGCTTCCTCGGCCTGCCGGATCCGCTGCTGGCGGGGTGTCTGCTGGGCAGCGAGCCCCTGGAGGACCCCCGGATGCAGGCGCTCGCGACGCGCGTACGATATTTATGTCACGGTTCTCGGGTATGCTGAACTTTCGCGGGGGGTCTGAGTCTATCCAGCGCGCGGCGTGGCGACCTTCGGCTGCGGGCTAGAGGGGCGCATGGGCGCCGACGCAAGTGATCTGAGTCTGGTGCGCCGCGTGCAGCGCGGAGACAAGGGGGCATTTGATGCGCTGGTCCTCAAGTACCAGCACAAGCTCGTCAAGCTGGTCATGCGCTACGTGCGCAATCCAGCCGAGGCCGAGGACATCGCCCAGGAGGCCTTCATCAAGGCCTATCGGGCGCTGCCGCAGTTCCGCGGCGACAGTGCCTTTTATACCTGGCTCTACCGCATAGCGATCAATACCGCCAAGAACGCCGTTGTGTCCCGCGACCGCAGCCCGATCGACTACAACATCGACCGCAACGCAGATGAGTCTTACGAGATGCAAGGCCGCATGAAGGATTCCGAGACCCCCGAGGCGCTGGTGCTCACGGACGAGATCCGCTCGACCGTGAATGCGGCCATCGAGGCGCTGCCCGAGGATCTGCGCACTGCGATCGTGCTGCGCGAGCTCGAGGGCTTGTCCTACGAGGAGATCGCCGCCGCCATGGATTGCCCGGTCGGAACGGTGCGCTCGCGGATTTTCCGCGCGCGCGAGGCGATCGACCGGCGCTTGCGCGAGGTGTTCGAAGGCGGCCTGGGCCGTGCCGAGGAGCTGGGATGAACGAGGAGCTCGACAGCCAGTTATCCGCGATGTTCGACGACGAGCTCTCGCACGCCGAGTGCGAGCTGCTGGCGCGGCGCCTGTCGCGCGATGCGGACCTCAAGGCCCGCTGGGGCCGTTACGCGATGATTGCAGCGGCCATCCGCGCCGAGCGCGGCGTGCGGCTGCACGCGCAGGTGGCGCGGCGCGTCAGTGCCCTGGTGGTGGCGGAGCCGG
>JASHVF010000348.1 GCA_030039615.1 Gammaproteobacteria bacterium
CGTTGGACAGCGCCTGGAAGAAGTAGCTTGCGTCGTATTGATGGTTCGCCTGGTCGGTGGTGCCGACGGCGGCCAGCGAGCTCGGCGGCAGATGATGTGGGTTGCGCGTGCTCGCGTAGAACTGGAACGGCTCATGGTGCGCAACATAGTCCGCGCCGCTGGAGTGAATGTCGCTGCCGGTCACGAAGGGCGCGGCGGGGTTGGGCACCACGACCACCCCCGTCGGGCCGGCTTCGACCTGCGTCTGTGTGTAGAACGTTCCTGCGCTCGGTCCGCTGGGGTAGGAGTGCTTGGCGCGCGCGCTGCCACACACGGCGGGCGTCCCGGTCGTGGAGTTGTAGGGGGTAGTGGGCGCGAATCCGCCCTGGAACCAGCCCCAGGTCACATTGGCGGCGTTCAGCAGATCACCGATGTTCTTGTTGACATTGGTGGTGCCGTTGCTCATCTCGAGGGTCGTGGTGCCGGTGACCGTGCCCCCCTTGTCGCTGCCGCAGTCATCCAGGTACGGATCGAAGTCGCCGATATCCGTTACCGTCACGCCGGAGGTCGCCGGATAAGAAGACGTGGATCCGGAACCGAAATGCGTCAGGCCGCCGTACGTCTGACCCGAGGCCAGATTGAGCGCGCCCGGCGTCGAGGGTCCGAAGGTCGAGCCGTAGGAGTTGTCGTTCAGGGCGTAGTTCTGTGCGTAGTTCCACAGCGCGGTGACCGTGTTGCCGTCGAAGTAGCTGAGCACGGTGGAGCCGTCCGACAGGCAGCCCTGGCCGACGTTGGGATAGCCGGTGTACTCGATGAAGCGGTCCATGAAGCCGTTGTCTTCGGCCGACTGCTCAGGACCGTAATTGTGGTTCTGGCTGCAGGTCATCGCGTTCACCGGCGCCAGGCGCGTCGGGTTGACGTGCGCCGTCCCGCCGTTGTTCAGGCTCGGATTGTTATTGAGAAGCTCCGGCGTCAGGCCATTCACGGTCGGCGTGCCAGGGTAGGGCGAGAAGCTCGCACCGATCAAGCCGCCGTTCGCGTAGCTCGAATCCGTATTGAGCGCGTTCGGATAGGTTCCGAAGTAATGGTCGAAGGACTCGTTCTCATCGAACAGCACGATCACATTGGTGACCGGCGTACTCGGCGTGTTCTGCGCCACGGCGCCGAACGATACACAGACGGTGGACGACAACAATGCGACACGGACAGCTTGTTTGATTTTCACGGACAGCTTCCCCTGGGCTGGTGAACGGCGGTGCTCGAGCCACGAAGACCTCGCACGAGTGTTGCGAGGCTTTATGTCAGATGCGTGTCGAGATGGTGAAACTCACGCCGCAGATCGGCGGCCAGCCGCAGGAGCACCGTGCGCCAGTCGCCGGCACGCGTCTGCCGATAGAGCCGCGCCGCGCCGTACCAGGGGCTCAGTTCGCTCTCCAGCAGCCAGCGCCAGTCGCCGCTCTCCGCCAGCAGGATCCGGGTAGGCCTGCCGAGCGCGCCGCTCAGGTGGGCGATGCTGGTGTCGACGCTGATCACCACGTCCATCAGCTCACAAAGCGCCGCGGTCGCGCTGAAACTCAACTCGCCGGCGAAGTTGACGATTTCGGGATGCGCGTCCAGGGTCATCTGATCGGCTGCACGTACCTGTGTCTGCAGACAAAAATAGTCGAACTCGCGCGGCAGGCATTCGATGAGCTCTGCGAGGGCTACATTACGGTGGCGGTCGTGCGGATTGTGCGGATTGCCGCTCCAGGTGAGTCCGATGCGCGGCCTGCGCCGCTCGGTGAGCCGCGTCCGCCAGCGCGCCAGCTCGCGGGGATCGGCGCGCAGATAGCCGTGCGTCGCGGGAATCGTCTTAAGCTGCGTGCTGAACGCGAGCGGCAGGCTGAGCAATGGGCAGTGGCAGTCGAACTGCGGCAGCGCAGTGCCGCGGGCGACGATCTGCGCGACGCCCTCGAGACCGGCCAGCAGTGTCGCGAGCGGGCGCTGCACCTCGAGCGTCACCTGCGCGCCCAGGGCGGCCACCTGGGGCACGTAGCGGCAGAACTGCAACGTGTCGCCGAGTCCCTGTTCCGCGTGCAAGAGGATCCGCCGGCCGGCGAGCGGCAGCTGGCCGAGCCACAGCGGTGGTACGAAGCTGCGGCGTTCCCGGAAGGTCTTGCCGTTCTCGTTGTACCAGCGCCACTCATAGTCACTCCAGGCGGTGAAGTCGCCGAGCTGCAGCCTGATCACCGCACGGTTGAAGCGCGCCTCGGCGAAATTCGGCTGTAATGCGAGGGCGCGATCGTAGCTGGCGAGCGCCTCACGCCAGCGCCGCAGGTCGGCAAGTACGGCACCGCGATTGGAGTGGGCAGCGGCAAAATCCGGCCGCAGTGCGATCGCCTGCTCGTAGGCCGCGAGCGCGTCCTGCGTGCGCGCCAGCGCGCGCAGCGCACTGCCCCGGTTCAGATGCGCATCCGCGTGGCGCGCCTCGAGCGCGATGGCCCGTTCGGCGCTGGCCAGAGCCTCCTCGTGTCGCTGCAGCGCGATCAGCACGTCCGCGCGGTTGGCGTGTGCCGCGGCGCGCGCGGAGTCGAGTGCGATGGCGCGGTCATAGCTCGCCAGTGCCGCATCGAGCTGTTGGAGCTGGCGCAGCGCGACGCCGCGGTTCGAATGGGCGCTCGCCAGTGTGGGGTCCAAGGCGAGCGCCTGCTCGAAGCAGGCGAGTGCCGCCCTGGGCTGCCTGAGCTGCAGCGCCGCCACTCCTCGATCCAGGCTGGCGGCCGCCAGCGAGCGGGCGGCCTCGGTCGAGCGCGGTGGCGCCGCGGGAGGGGCGTTCACCTTCAGCGGCCGCCGTGCGCGGCGGCAAATTGCCGCGCGGGCGGGCTATAGCCGTCCGTGAGCGTCTCGAGGAAGGCGATCAGGTCCTCGATGTCGTCGTCGCTGATAGCCCCTGTCTGCCCCCCCTCGCGTCCCATGAAGGGCGGATCGACATCCAGAGTGCGGCGCAGCGCCGCGGGCAGGTCGTTGACTTTGTCGATGGTGCCGTCGGCGTTGCGCGGATACCATTTCCAGGGAAGATCGTCGCGCTGCTGGTAGAACTGCAGGACCTCGCGCAGGCTGCCGAAGACGCCGTTATGAAAGAAGGCGTCGCGCAGCGCCACGTTGCGCAGGGTGGGAGTGCGGAACATTCCGCAGTACTTGCTGTGGTCCGCGAGGTCGGTGCGTGCCGGTCCGCACAACCCCATGTCGTAGTAGTGGGGATCGGCGTTCACGGCGAGGCGGGCATTGCGCGGCGCGCCGATGTTGTCGAACTCGAAGTCGGTGAATAGCGGTGGGGCGCCCTGTGCGGATGCCGATGAATGACAGTTGGCGCAATTGCCCCGATCCGGGTGATTGAATACCTCGAGGCCGCGCCTCTCCTGCTCGCTGAGCGTGGCTTCGCCCCGCAGATACGCGTCGTACTTGCTGCTGTATGGGTAGAACTCACTCGGCGTATGCTCGAAGGCCTCGAGCGCAAGCAGCGCCTGCTCGAAGGCGAATTCCGGGCGCCGGAACACGTCGGCGCCGTACAGCTTGCGGAAAGCCGGCGCATAAGGCGCACGCTCCAGTTTGCGCACGACGGCGGCGGGATCGGCGTTGGCCATCTCGTTCGGCGCCAGCAGTGGAATGCGGGCCTGCTCATGCAAGGAGGCCGCGCGGCCGTCCCAGGTGAGCCCGCCCGCAGGGCCGACGCCACCATCCTTGAGCACGGTCCGCTCGGAGAAGGCAGGAGCGCGCTCGAGATAACGCAGCGACGGGACTGCGCGACTCCCAGGCAGGTCCATCCGCGGTCCACCGAGCGCGAGGGCCTTGTGGGGCGGCGGTCCGTAGGCATAGTGCGGATCGTGGCACGTGGCGCACGCGAGCCGGCCGGACGCCGATAACGAGCGGTCGAAAAACAGCTTGCGTCCGAGCTCGCCGATTGCTGGATCGGCGCTGGCGCAGGGGGCCGGCACGTGCACCATCAGGGCGGCCATCGACACGACCACAGCGCTGCACTTTCGGCGGTATGTCATCGGGCGCGGTCTGCTTTGCCGCCTGCGTGCGGAAACACCAGCGTATCTTCGCCTCATGACGTCTGCGCGACGGAACTGTGACCGCGCCTCGAATGGGTGTGGTAATGGCTGTCACCGGAGTTTCGCGTGACTGTCTTAAGGTGCAGCCGATGGCGGATGCGCGCTCCAATCGGACCTGGCTCATTACCGCGGTCGCAGCCTTCTGCGTCGCGATCGCGATCCTGCATTGGCGGCGCGCGGCGGAGCCGCATGCAGTCATCGAGCCTCCGGCTCCCGGGCCGGTGAACACGCACGCCAATGCCGCCGGCTGGATCGCGCCGCGATCAGCGTCGCAGTCGCCGCCCGCGAGCGCTGCGGAGCGCCAACCCGCCGAGGCGGGCGGGCCGCTGCCGCTCGAGCTGTCTTTCCATCGTCGGCTGGCGCACCTCGATCGCGCTAACCGCGGCAGACCGAGCTATGTCGTCGACGCGCGTCTCTACAACGTCTCCGCGGTTCCGCTCGCGGTGGAGGTGCTGGTCAGCAGCGCGGCGTCGCAACGCGCTGCCACCATCGAGCTCAATGTGGCCCCCAATGGGATCGCAGACTTTGGTGCGGACGACGGCCTGGAAATGCGCGCTGCCGATCTGATTACCCTGAGAAGTCCCCCGTACCGCGATCTCGTCGCGCAGATCCCCTGAGCGGTTTGGTCTTACGCCCCCTCGGTGGGGTCAATCACCGAGAGACCCTTGAAGCGCCGGAAGTCCCGGTCGGTCGTGCAAACGGCAGCGCCGTGCTCGGCTGCGAGAGCCGCAAGCGAGGCATCCGTGACCAATGGCCCGGCGATCCGCCCTTCCGCGATC
>JASHVF010000349.1 GCA_030039615.1 Gammaproteobacteria bacterium
GCGAGCCACAGCACCTGCGCGCCGACGAACAGCAGCACCAGCACCACGTCGACGAGCTTGAGCGCCGCCCACGCGCGCTCGCTGAGGTACTCGAGCACCACGACGTTGAGTGCGCCGAGCAGCGCATAGAAGGCGACCCAGAGAAGGTTGAGGCGCCGCCACAGCCCCGCATCGATCCGCAGCCGCGCGCCGAAGCCCTCGGCGAGCGCCGGCCCGAGCAGCCGCTCGGCGAGCGTGCGCTCCCCGATCCAGAGACTGCCGAGAAACGCGAGGCTCACCAGCCAGAAGAACACCGTCGGCTTCCACTGGATGAAGGCGGGGTTGTGCAGGGCGAGGGTCGCGCCGCCGAAGATCAGCACCAGCACGGTGGAGAGCGAGTGCATCGGCGGGATGCGCTTCAGGCGCAGCCAGTCGACCGCAAGCAGCGCCAGCATGGCCGCCATCAGCACCGCGGTGGCGACGTACAGCCCGCGGAACCAGTAGGCGATGAAGAACAGCACGAGCGGCGCTAACTCGGTGACAGCCTGCATGGAGGAAATGCGTCGTGGTGCGCTCGGAGTGTACGGGGCAAAGGGCCGCGTATATTGTCATGAGTGACCCCCGGCGAACAGCCCTTGAGACACGACCGCGATGGCCGAGTTCCTCGAGTTACACCCGCAGAATCCGCAGCCGCGCCTCATCCGCCGCGCCGCCGAGGTGGTGCGCGGCGGCGGTCTGATCGCCTACCCGACCGACTCCTGCTACGCGTTCGGCTGGCACCTCGGCGACAAGGGTCCGCTCGAGCGGGTGCGGCGTATCCGCCAGGCCGACCGTCATCATCACTTCACACTGGTGTGCGCCAGTCTCGCCGAGGTGGGCCGCTTCGCGCTCATCGAGACCTGGCAGTTCCGCATCCTCAAGGCCTGCCTGCCGGGTCCCTACACGTTCCTGCTGCGTGCCACGCGCGCGACGCCGCGCCGTCTGCAGCACGAACGGCGCCGCACCATCGGTGTGCGTATTCCCGCTCATCCGGTGCCGCAGCTGCTGCTCAAGGAGCTCGGCGAGCCGCTCATGAGCTCGACGCTGATGCTGGCCGCGGATCCGCAGCCGCTCACCGAGGCGCGCGAGATCGAGCGGCGTCTGGCGCACGAGATCGACGCCATCCTCGACGGCGGCGACTGCGGCATCGAGCCGACCACGGTCGTCGACCTGTCGGTTTCGCCGCCGGTGATCGTGCGCGCTGGCAAGGGCCCGCTCGGCCCGATCACCGGGCGTGCGCTATAATTCGCGCGTGAGCCACGGCCCCAACGTCACCGCGCCCGCAGCCCCTCTGCGGGGAGGCACGTGAGCTCGCCGGCGCCGCCCCGGCGCGTGCTCTCCGGCATGCGGCCCACCGGGCGGCTGCACCTCGGCAACTATCACGGCGCACTGCGCAACTGGGTGGAGCTGCAATACCAGTACGAGTGTTTCTTCATGGTGGCCGACTGGCACATGCTGACCACCGGCTACGACGACACCACGCAGCTGCAGGAGCACGTGCGCGACGTGCTGATCGACTGGCTGGCGGCGGGCCTGAATCCGGGCGTAGCGACGCTCTTCATCCAGTCGCACGTGCCCGAGCATGCGGAGCTCCATCTGCTGCTCTCGATGATCACCCCGCTCGGCTGGCTCGAGCGCGTGCCGAGCTACAAGGACCAGCAGGAGCAGCTGAAGGAAAAGGACCTGGCCACCTATGGCTTCCTCGGCTACCCGCTGCTGCAGAGCGCCGACATCCTGGTATACCGCGCCGCGTACGTGCCGGTGGGCGAGGACCAGGTGGCGCACGTCGAGCTGACGCGCGAGGCGGCACGGCGCTTCAATCACATCTACGGACGCGAAGCCGACTTCGAGGCCAAGGCCGAGAAGGCGGTGAAGAGTCTCGGCGGACGCAACGCCACCAACTACCGAGCGCTGCGCCGCAAGTTCCAGGAGACCGGCGATGCGGAGGCGCTCGAGCGCGCCCGCGCCCTGGTCCACAGCAACAGCCGCATCACGGTCGCCGACCGCGAGCGGCTGCTGGGATTTCTCGAGGGCACCGGCGTCACGATCCTGCCCGAGCCGCAGGTGCTGCTCACCGCGACTCCCAAGGTGCCGGGCCTCGACGGCCGCAAGATGTCCAAGTCCTACGGCAACACCATCGGCCTGCGCGAGGATCCCGATGAGGTGGTGAAGAAGCTGCGCACCATGACCACCGATCCGGCGCGCGTACGGCGCACCGACCCGGGCGACCCGGAGAAATGTCCGGTGTGGGACCTGCACAAGATCTATTCCGACGAGGCGACGCGCAAGTGGGCGAGCGAGGGCTGCCGCAGCGCCAGCATCGGCTGCCTCGAATGCAAGCAGCCGGTCATCGACAGGATCGTCGAGGAGATCGGCGGCATGCGCCGCCGGGCGCAGGAGTTCGAGGACAATCCGGAGACCGTGCGCAACATCGTCGCCGAGGGAGCCGAGAAGGCGCGCACCGCGGCGCGCGAGACGCTGGATGAGGTGCGCCGCAGCATGCATCTGCGTGCGGACTGAAAGGCGGCAGCTGCGGGACTCCCATGAAACCCAACCTCACCATCGTCGTCTCGAACCCGCCGGCGGCGCCGCCGCCGGCCGCGGGCCAGCCTGAGCAGGTCGAGATGCCCTTCGCGGTCGTGAACGGCGAGCCGTATGCCGAGCTGCCGCGCGACCTGTACATCCCGCCGCAGGCGCTCGAGGTGTTTCTCGAGGCCTTCGAGGGCCCGCTCGATCTGCTCCTCTATCTCATCCGCCGCCAGAACCTCGACATCCTCGACATCCCGCTCGCCGAGATCACGCGCCAGTACATGCAGTACATCGAGCTGATGCAGGATCTGCAGCTCGAGCTCGCCGGCGAGTACCTGGTGATGGCCGCGACCCTCGCCGAGATCAAGTCGCGCATGCTGCTGCCGCGGCCGCGCGGCGCGCAGGAGGAGGGCGAGGATCCGCGCGCCGAGCTGGTGCGGCGCCTGCAGGAGTACGAGCGCTTCAAGCGTGCCGCGCAGGACATCGATACGCTGGCGCGGCTCGAGCGCGACGTCTGGACCACCTCGGCGGAGCTCAAGGAGCGGCGCGTGGTGCGCAGCCTGCCGCAGATTACGCTGCAGGAGATGCTGGTCGCCTTCAAGGAGGTGGTGGCGCGCTCGGAGATGTTCGCCCACCACCATATCGAGCGCGAGCGGCTCTCGGTGGGTGAGCGCATGAGCGACATTCTCGCGATCCTCGGCACGGCGGGCTTCGTCGAGTTCACGCGCCTGTTCCGCCCCGAGGAGGGCCGCATGGGGGTGACGGTCACCTTCGTGGCGATCCTCGAGCTGATGCGCGAAGGACTGATCGACATCGTGCAGGCGGCAGCCTATGCGCCGCTGCACGTGCGCGCGGCGCCGGCCGGGCGCCCCCTGCATCTGGTCGCCGACAACAGCGACGACAGCGAGGATCCCGCATGAGCGAGACCTACATCCGCAACGTCATCGAGGCGGCGCTGCTCGCCGCCGGACAGCCGCTGCCGCTCGCCGAGCTGGCGCGGCTGTTCGAGGCAGGCGTGCGCCCGGGCACGCAGCAGCTGCAGCAGGCGCTCGAGGCGCTCGCGGCCGAGTACGCCGGCCGCGGCATCGAGTTGAAGCACACCGCCGGCGGCTACCGCATCCAGGTGCGCCGCGAGCTGGCCGGGGAGATCTCGCGCCTCTGGCCGGAGCGCACGGTGCGTTACTCACGGGCGCTGCTCGAGACGCTGGCGCTGATCGCCTACCGCCAGCCGATCACGCGCGCCGAGATCGAGGCGGTGCGCGGCGTCGCCGTGAATCCCAACATCATCCGTACGATGCTCGAGCGCAACTGGGTGCGGGTCGTGGGGCACCGCGACGTGCCCGGCCACCCGGAGCTGCTCGGCACGACGCGCGAGTTCCTCGACTACTTTGGCCTGCGCAGCCTCGATGAGCTGCCGCCGCTCGCCGAGCTCAAGGCGATGGGCGACATCAATCTGCAGCTGTCGTTGAGCGAGCATGCGCCGGCCGCCGAGGACGCGGCGCGCGGCGCGAGCGACGCCGCCGACGGCGACGATGCCGCCGAGGACGATGAGCTCTCCGCCGGCAGCGACGGCTCGCACGAGCTCGTGGCCGGTCCCCGCGACCTGGACGGCTGATGCGGCGCGGCCGCGCGCCGCGGCG
>JASHVF010000350.1 GCA_030039615.1 Gammaproteobacteria bacterium
GCTGCCCCCGCGCAGTCCGCCGCGCCGCCCCCACCGCCGCCGCCGCCAGCGAGTGACACCGAAGCGGCCACTGCAAGCCCGCCGCCCGCGAGCCCGCCGCCTGCGGCGGCTGCCGAGCAGGGCCCGAGCGGGGATCACGTCGTGCAGCGTGGCGAGACGCTTTCGGAAATCGCGCGCGGAGTGACCGGCGCATCGACCAACACTGCGCGTACGCGCAGCGAGATGCTGGCCATCTACCAGGCGAATCCAAAGGCCTTCGACCAGAACATGAATGTGCTGCGCTCGGGCGCGCTGCTGCGCATGCCCGAGGCCGCGCAGGTGGACGCGATCCCGGCCGCCGAGGCGACCGCCGAGATCAACAAGCAGCTCGCAGCCTGGCGCTCGAGCAGCGCCGGCGCTGAGGCTGCCGCGGCGCCCGCCGCAGCTCCCGCGGCACAGGCCCCCCAGGCGGGCCGGCTGCATCTCGTGACGCCGTCCGAGGGCGCCGCGGCCGGCGCAGGCAGCGCGGCCAACGCCGCGGAAATCGGCGCCCTCAAGAGCCAGGTAAAGGATCTCGAAGGTCAGCTCGCCGAGTCGAAGCGTCTGCTCGATCTCAAGAACCAGGATCTCTCGCGGCTGCAGGCCGAGCTGGCGGCAAAGCAGGCCGCCAAGGCGCCGACGCCGGCACCACCCGCTCCAGCCCCCGCGCCGACCCCGGCCCCGCCGGCTAAGGCCCCGGTCGCTCAGGCGATCCCGCCGGCGCCGGCACCTGCGCCGACGCCGGCGCCCAAGGCGGAGCAGCCGCCACCTCCGGCCGCCGAGGCGGCGCCGCCCCCGTCCCCGGTGTCGAAGCCGCTGCCCAAGCCCGTCGCGGCAAAGCCCGCGCCGGCTGCGCCTGCCGCGGGCGGTTCGCTCATCGACACCATCATGGGTTACTGGTGGGTGCTCGCGGTCGTCGCTCTGATACTGGCCGCCATCGCGGGCCTGCGATACCTGCGAGCGCGGCGCGCGTCGGAATTCGATGACTCACTCGGTCGGCTGGCGGTAGCCGCGGTCGCCGGGGCGGGCGGCGCCGGCGGGGCGCTGGGCGGAGGCGGAGCCGCACGCGGCGCGGGCGGGCTCGATACACCGCCGATGCGGGCCACACCGCTTTCCGAGCCCGAGCCCAGTGTGGTCGTCGAGGAGACCGGTACGCACGAGCGGCCGCGCATCGCGGCCGTGGGCGCTGCGCCGCCTGCGCCTGCGCCGGCGGCGCGCCACGTCACGGCCGACGACACCATCAGCAGCGAGACGGCGATCAACCTCGACCAGGGTGACCCGCTCGCCGAAGCCGATTTCCACATGGCCTACGGCCTGTACGATCAGGCCGCGGACCTGATCCGCATCGCCATCAGCCGCGAGCCGGAGCGCCGCGACCTGAAGCTCAAGCTCCTCGAAGTGTTCTTCGTCTGGGGCAACAAGGAGCAGTTCCTGCAGACCGCGCACGAGCTCGCGCAGACGCGCGCGGAAGCGGCGCCCGGCGAGTGGGAAAAGATCCTCATCATGGGCAAGCAGCTCGCCCCCGAGGACCCGCTGTTCTCCGGCGGGGCCGCGGTCGGCGGGGCCGCCGCCGGCGGCGTGGATCTCAACCTCGAGGGAGGCCAGAGCCGCGTCGACTTCGACCTGCTCGGTGAGCCGGTCCCCACCGACGGCTCGCAGGGTGTCGATCTCGACATCGGCGCGGCGGTGGGCGATGCCGAAGGCACCGCGCAGATGACCGAGGCATCGACCGGCGTGACCGATCGAAACCTCACCGTGCTGCAGGGTAACGGCCACGCGGACAACACGGCCGCTACCGGCAGCACGCGGCAGATGACGACCAAGATGCGCCAGCAGGCCTCCGACGTGGAGGGTCCGACGGTCGAGCAGCCGACGCTCGATACGCCCGATGAGCGTACGGTGCGCGCCAGGATCACGCCGGCGGCGCGCGCTGGCGGCGGTGGCGAGCAGACCGCGGAGCTGGCGATCGACGATCTCGGTCTCGATCTCGGCACGGTCGACACGCAGGAGCAGCCGGCGCTCGGCGCCGGCGCCGAAGCCCCGACCATGGTGGCCGGGCTCGACGACAAGACACGCCGGAATCTCGAGGACACCGCCGCGCAGGCGGCGCACACCAAGACCTCCACCACCGGCCAGTGGCAGTTCGACCAGGAGGAGCTCGAGACCGCGCTCACGCAGGCCGGCCCGCTGCAGGACGGCTCGCAGACCTCGCGCCTCGCTGCGCTGCGCGGCGATACCGTCGACATCGACGTGAGCTCGACCAGCTCCACCGGCACTCAGCCGCAGATGCGCTCCGCGGGTGTCGATCTCGATCTCGGCACCGGAACCTACCCGGGCAGCAACGGCAAGCTCGATCTCGACGTCGGCACCGCGACGGTGCCGGACGCGGCGTTCGCGGCAACCCAGCGACTGGCCTCGGAGGATCTCGCCCTGCCGGACCTCGAGCCCGTGACGATGAGCGAGGTGGGCACCAAACTCGATCTGGCACGCGCTTACATGGATATGGGCGACCCCGACGGCGCTCGCAACATCCTCGAGGAAGTGATGAGCGAGGGGTCGGCGGCCCAGAAGCAGGAAGCGCAACGCCTCATGGAGTCCCTGCCCGGGTAGTCGAGTTTGCGCATCGCCGTCGGCATTGAGTACGACGGCTCCGGCTTCGCCGGTTGGCAGAGCCAGCAGGGGCTGCGTACCGTGCAGCAACTGCTCGAGGACGCTCTCGGCGCCGTCGCCGCGCAACCCGTGAGTCTAATCGCCGCCGGCCGCACCGATGCCGGCGTGCATGCACGCGCGCAGGTCGCGCACTTCGACACGGACGCCGAGCGCAGCGCGCGCGGCTGGCTGCTCGGCTGCAACACCGAGTTGCCGCCGGATGTCTCGCTCGCCTGGGCGCAGCCTGTGCCGGCGCATTTTCACGCGCGCTACTGTGCCGAGGAGCGCATCTATCGCTACCTGATCCTCAACCGCACCGCACGCTCGGCGCTGCACGCCGCACGCGCCACCTGGGTGACGCGTGCGCTCGATGCGCCCGCCATGCGCGAGGCGGCAGCGCTGCTCCTCGGCGAGCACGACTTCAGCGCGTTTCGCTCGGCCGAGTGTCAGGCGAGATCGCCGGTGCGGCGCCTGACGCGCCTCAGCGTCGCGCGTCGTGGCGACTGGGTCCTCATCGAGGCCGCCGCCAACGCCTTCCTGCATCATATGGTGCGCAACATCGCGGGTCTGCTGATCGCGGTGGGCAAGGGCGACGAGTCGCCCGCGTGGGCGCGCAGCGTACTCGAGGGCCGCGACCGCACGCGCGGCGCGGCGACCGCCCCCGCGGCGGGGCTCTATCTGTGGGAGATACGCTATCCGGCGGCCTTCGGCCTGCCCGCGCCCGGTCCGGAGCTGGGCTGGTCGGCCGATCAGTTATGATCCGCGCATGTCCTGGTTCGACAAGATCATGCCGTCCCGCATCAAGACCGAGCGTCGCACGCGCTCGGTGCCTGAGGGACTGTGGAAGAAGTGTCCGGCGTGCGACGCAGTGCTGTACCGCGCGGAGCTCGAGCGCAATCTGCAGGTCTGTCCGAAGTGCGGTCATCACATGCGCATCGGCGCGCGCGAGCGGCTGGAGCGCTTCCTCGACCAGGGAACGCTCGGAGAGATCGGAGCGACGATCGCACCCGAGGATCCGCTGAAGTTTCGCGACAGCAAACGTTATCGCGATCGCCTGACGCAGGCGCAGAAGGCGACCGGCGAGAGTGATGCGCTGGTGGTGCTCGAGGGGGCGCTGCACGGCTTGCCGGTGGTTGCGGCCGCCTTCGAGTTCCAGTTCCTTGGCGGCTCGATGGGCTCGGTCGTGGGCGAGCGCTTCAAGCGCGGCGTCGACTACTGCATCCAGGAGCGGCGGCCGTTCATCTGTTTCTCGGCGAGCGGCGGCGCACGCATGCAGGAGGCGCTGTACTCGCTGCTGCAGATGGCGAAGACAGCCGCCGCGCTGTCGCGGCTCGCACAGGCACACCAGCCCTTCATCTCGGTGCTCACCGACCCCACCACCGGCGGCGTGTCGGCGAGCCTCGCGCTGCTCGGCGATCTCAACATCGCGGAGCCGCGGGCCCTCATAGGCTTCGCCGGGCCGCGCGTGATTCAGCAGACGGTGCGCGAGACGCTGCCGGAAGGTTTCCAGCGCGCCGAGTTCCTGCTCGAGCACGGCGCCATCGACATGATCGTCGACCGGCGCGACATGCGCGATCGGATCGCGGCGCTGCTGCGGCTGCTGCTCAAGCTGCCGGTCGCCGCCGCCTGAGGGCGCGCCGCGCCCGGCATCCCCCGCCGCCACGCCGATGCGCACGCTCGCCGAGTGGCTCGCGCTCCAGGAGTCGGTTCACCCGCGCTCCATCGACCTGGGGCTGACGCGCGTCAGCACGGTGGCGCACACCCTCGGGCTCGATGCGCCCGCCTTCCGCGTCATAACCGTCGGCGGTACCAACGGCAAGGGCTCGGTGGCGGCGCACGCCGAAGCGCTGCTGCGCGCGCTCGGGGCCCGCGTGGGGCTGTTCACTTCACCACACCTGCTGCGCTACAACGAGCGCATCCGCGTCATGGGCGA
>JASHVF010000351.1 GCA_030039615.1 Gammaproteobacteria bacterium
GCGGCCTTGAGGTTGAGCTTGGTCTCGCCGATCGGCAGGCCCGTCGCCGGGTCGCCTACCGCCTCGAGATACTCGAGGTGCCCATGAGCGTGTCCAGTCTCGCCCTCGGCGGTCGAGCGGAACACCGCCGACACGTCATTGAAGCCCTCGACATCGGCCTTCTGGGCGAAATAGAGGTAGCGTCGATTAGCCTGCGATTCACCGGCAAAAGCGTCCTTGAGGTTCTTTTCGGTCTTGCTGCCTTTGAGATTCATGGAGGTCCTCACTTAGACTCGGTCTAACGAAGGGGTGGGACTCTATCGCTGTGCGGCAAGTTACGTCAAGAAAGCACGCGGGCCGGCCGCGCTTCGCGGTTTGACCCTCGGCGGCGGCGCTGTGTAACGTTGCGCGCCCTCGACGACCCAGGGGACCGCTTCCGAGGAGACTGAATTGGCACGCGACGACAAAGCTCCGGATTTCGAGCAGGCGCTCGCGGAGCTCGAGGGGCTGGTCGAGCGGCTCGAGCGCGGCGACCTGCCGCTCGAGGAGGCCCTGAAGGCATTCGAGCGCGGCGTCGCGCTCACGCGCCACTGTCAGGTTTCGCTGCAGGCGGCGCAGCAGAAGGTGGACATCCTCCTCAAGCGCAGCGGCAAGGCGGCGCTCGAGCCCTTCGAGGACTCCGCCGCCGACACCCCCGCCGCCCCCGCTTCGCCCGAGTGACCGGCACGCCTTTGAGCGCCGCCGCCTCCCCGTCCGCCGACTTTGCGGCACGCATCGGCGCGTGCCAGGCGCGCATCGAAGGCGTGCTGAGCGACATTCTGCGACTTCCCGATCCCGGCACCGAGCGGCTGCGCGAGGCGATGCGCTACAGCACGCTCGGGGCAGGCAAGCGCCTGCGGCCCACGCTGGTGTACCTCACCGGCGAGTCCTTCGGCGCCCAGCTCGCGCGGCTCGACACACCCGCCGCGGCGGTCGAGCTGATCCACGTTTACAGCCTGGTCCACGACGACCTGCCAGCGATGGACGATGACGACCTGCGCCGCGGGCGACCCACCTGCCATCGCGCCTACGACGAGGGCACGGCGGTGCTGGTGGGCGATGCGCTGCAGGCGCTCGCGTTCTCGGTGCTCGCGCACGAACCGATGGGCGACGTCGGCCCCGAGACACGGCTCGAGATGATCCGCGTGCTGGCGCGCGCCATCGGTACGGGCGGCATGGCGGGCGGCCAGGCGGTGGATCTGGCAGCCGTCGGCCGGGCGCTCGACGTGGCCGCGATCGAGAACATGCACCGGCGCAAGACCGGGGCGCTCATCCAGGGGAGCGTGCTGCTCGGCGCGCTCGCGGCCGGTGTCCGCCCCGGACCCGAGCTCGGCGCGCTCGCCCATTTCGGCGCGGAGATCGGGCTCGCGTTCCAGATCCAGGATGACATTCTCGACGTCGAGGGCGATCCGAGGCTCCTCGGCAAGTCGATCGGCGCGGACGCCGCGCTCGCCAAACCGACCTATCCGAGCACCGCCGGTCTGCCCGCCTCACGCGAGCGTGCGCACGAGCTGCGCGACGCGGCGATCGCCGCACTCGAGCCCTTGGGCGCGCGCGCCGATGCGCTTATCGAGCTGGCCCATTTCGTCGTGGGCCGTGCCAGTTGATTGATTTCCGATGTTTCGCCGCCGTGTAGACTGAGCGTGCGATGAGCCCGTCCCCCGACAAATACCCGCTCCTGGAAACGATCGCGAGCCCGGGCGATCTGCGGCGACTCGCAGTTGGCAAGCTGCCGGAGCTGGCGCGCGAGCTGCGCTCCTTCCTGATTCAGAGCGTCAGCACGCGCGGCGGGCACTTCGCCGCCGGCCTCGGCACCGTCGAGCTCACCATCGCGCTGCATTATGTCTACGACACCCCGCGCGACCGGCTCGTCTGGGACGTGGGGCACCAGGCATACCCGCACAAGGTACTGACCGGCCGGCGCGAGCGGCTGCACACCATCAAGCAGGACGGCGGGCTCGCGCCGTTCCCCTCGCGCGCCGAGAGCGAATACGACACCTTCGGCGTCGGTCATTCGAGCACCTCGATCAGCGCCGCGCTCGGCATGGCGGTGGCGGCCGCGCGTGCCGGCGACGACCGCCGCGTGGTAGCGGTGATCGGCGACGGCGCGATGACCGCGGGCATGGCCTTCGAGGCGCTCAATCACGCCGGGTCGCTCCCGGCCGACCTGCTGGTGATCCTCAACGACAACGACATGTCGATCTCCGAGAACGTCGGCGCGCTCTCCAACCACTTCGCGCGGGCGCTCTCCGGCCGCGTGTACGCGCACCTGCGTGAGGGCGGCAAGAAAGTATTGCGCCAGATGCCGACCGTCTGGGAGCTGGCACGCCGCTCCGAGGAGCACTTGAAGGGCATGGTGCTGCCCGGCACGCTGTTCGAGGAGATGGGTTTCAACTACATCGGACCCATGGACGGCCACGACGTCAAGGCGCTGGTGTCCACGCTGCGCAACATCCGCAAGCTCCGCGGACCTCAGTTCCTGCACGTCGTGACGCGCAAGGGCAAGGGCTACGCGCCGGCCGAGGCTGATCCGATCAAGTGGCACGGCCCGGGGCCATTCGACCCGGCGAGCGGCACGATCTTCAAGGAAAAGGCGAGCGGGCCGAGCTACAGCCAGGTCTTCGGCCAGTGGCTGTGCGACATGGCGGAGCGCGACCCGCGCATCATCGGCATCACCCCCGCGATGCGCGAAGGTTCGGGAATGGTCGAGTTCTCCCGGCGCTTCCCGGATCGCTACTTCGACGTGGCGATCGCCGAGCAGCACGCGGTGACCTTCGCCGCGGGAATGGCCGCCGAGGGCTTGAAGCCCGTGGTCGCGATCTACTCCACGTTCCTGCAGCGCGGCTACGATCAGCTCATTCACGACGTCGCCCTGCAGAACCTGCCGGTGGTGTTTGCGCTGGATCGCGCCGGACTCATCGGCGGCGACGGCGCCACCCATCAGGGCAGCTACGATCTCTCCTACCTGCGGTGCATTCCCAACACGGTAGTCATGGCACCCGCCGACGAGAACGAGTGCCGGCAGATGCTTTACACGGCGAGCACCCTCGAGGGTCCTGCGCTAGTGCGCTACCCGCGCGGCAGCGGGCCGGGTGTGCCGGTGGCCCCCGAGATGACGGCCCTGCCCGTCGGCAAGGCGCAGCTGCGCCGCGAGGGCGCGAGCGGACTGGCGATTCTGGCGTTCGGTGCGCTGGTGGCGCCGGCACAGCAGATCGCCGAGGCGCTCGATGCCACCTTCGTCAACATGCGCTTCGTCAAGCCGCTCGACGAGGATCTGCTGGTGGCGCTCGCCAGGCGCCACCGTGCCTTCGTGACCGTCGAGGAGAATGCGACGCAGGGGGGTGCCGGCTCGGCGGTCGGCGAGCTGCTCGCCTCCGAGGGGCTCATGATCCCGCTGCTGCAGCTCGGTATTCCCGACCGCTTCATCGAGCATGGCTCGCGCGAGAGCTGCCTCGCAGCCGCGGGGCTCGATGCGGCATCGCTCCGTGCCAGCATCGAGCACTGGTGGGCGCTGCACGGCGAGGCGCGGCTGCGCTCTGCCGGGGGAAGCTGAGGCAAGCAGGCGGCGGATGTGCCCCGCAGGCCATGCGGAAGGCGGATTTCTGCGCCGCAGCGCATTCCTGTAGGCTTTCACTCATGACACCGCCCGCCGCCACCGCCAGGATCGCCCGCGCCCCCGTCACCGTGGTCGAGGACGTGCAGGCACGCGCCGACACACGGCAGCTGCCGATCAACCGCGTCGGCATCAAGGACATCAGCCACCCCGTGCGGGTCAAGGACCGCTCGGCGGGCGAGCAGCACACCATCGC
>JASHVF010000352.1 GCA_030039615.1 Gammaproteobacteria bacterium
GAGCGGGTGCGCCCCTTCCCCGGGGTGCGCTTCTCGGTCGACGACCACCCGATCGAGGCGACGGTGTTTCCGGCCGACGGTATCCGCCAGGCACCGGTGAGCCCGGTCGACGGGCGCCCGATGCGTCGGGCCAACGCCTTCGAGGTGGAGTCGCTCCTCGGGGAGGAGCTCGGGGACGAGGCGGGCTGAGACCCGCCGCGGCGCGCGCCACGCGCTTCAGACGCGCTTGCGGATGTCGAGATACTCGCGGCGGGTGGCGCCGGTGTACAGCTGCCGCGGGCGGCCGATGCGCATGCCGGGGTCGGCGATCATCTCCTGCCAGTTCGCCACCCAGCCGACGGTGCGCGCGATCGCAAACATCACCGTGAACATCGAGCGCGGGATGCCGATCGCGCTGTAGATCACTCCGGAATAGAAATCGACGTTCGGGTAGAGCTTGCGCGCCAGGAAGTACTCGTCCTTGAGGGCGATCTCCTCGAGGCGCAGCGCCAGCTCGAACAGCGGATTGTCGCTGCGGCCGAGCGCGGCGAGCACCTTGTGGCACATCTCGCGGATGATCTTGGCGCGCGGATCGAAGTTCTTGTAGACGCGGTGGCCGAAGCCCATGAGCCGGAAGTGGCTCGACTTGTCCTTGGCCATCGCCAGGTACTTCGGGATGTTGTCCACCGAGCCGATCTGCTCGAGCATCACCAGCACCGCCTCGTTGGCGCCGCCGTGCGCCGGACCCCAGAGCGCGGACACGCCCGCCGAGATCGCCGCATAGGGATTGGCGCCGGTGCTGCCGGCGAGCCGCACGGTCGAGGTGCTGGCGTTCTGCTCGTGGTCGGCGTGCAGCACGAACAGCAGGTCGAGCGCCTTGCTCGCCACGGGGTCGAGCCGGTATTGCTCGCACGGCACCGCGAACATCATGTTGAGCAGGTTGCTGGCGTAGTCGAGACTGTTCTGCGGATAGATGAACGGCTGGCCGAGCGAATGCTTGTGCGCGGCCGCGGCGATGGTCGGCAGCTTGGCGATGATGCGGTGTGCGAAGATCTCGCGGTGGCGCGGGTTATGGATGTCCATCGTGTCGTGGTAGAACGCCGCCATCGACGCCACCACGCCCGACACCATCGCCATCGGATGCGCGTTGGCGTGGAAGCCGTTGAAGAAGCGCAACAGCCACTCGTTGATCATCGTGTGGTAGCGGATGTTGCCGATGAACTCCTCGAGCTGCTTGGCGGTCGGCAGCTCGCCGATCAGCAGCAGGTACGCGACCTCCATGAAGGTGCTGTGCTCGGCCAGCTGCTCGATCGGATAGCCGCGATGCAGCAGCACGCCGGCGTCGCCGTCGATGTAGGTGATGCGGCTCTCGACCGCGGCAGTGGTGGCGTAGCCCGGATCGTAGGTGAATACGCCCAGGTCCTTGTGGAGTGCGCTGATGTCGAGGCCGGCGGGCCCGATGGTGCCGCTGCGGACCGGCAGTGCGCTGCTGCGCCCGCTCTCGGGATCGGTGACTGTGAAGGTCTTCTGGGTCATGTGCGCCGCGGCTTCCATGGCCGGCCCTGCGCACGCTCGGCGCGCAAAGCGCGGGAATCGAAGGAGGTTTACATGGACCACGCGCGACAATCAAGGCGCGCAGCCGCCGCTGTGAGGCGGCTCACCTGAAGGAGAGAGGAGTTCTCGAGTTCTGGACGCGGACCCTCGAGGTCCGCGCGCCGCCTTTTATTTGGCGGCGCCCGCGGCGGCGTACTTCTTGCGGAACTTGTCGACGCGTCCGGCGGTGTCGACGATCTTCTGCTTGCCCGTATAGAAAGGATGGCAGGCGGAGCACACCTCGACCTGCAGGTCGTGGCCGAGCGTCGAGCTCGTCTTGAACGTGTTGCCGCACGTGCAGCTGACGGTGATCTCTTTGTACTCGGGGTGAATGGCGGCTTTCATGGCGGCTCGTGAACCTTGGTGACCCGACAGCCAAAATGGGGCCTGGCGGCACGGACTTAAAGGGCGCGGGAGTTTAGCGGCAGCGCGGGCGCGTCTCAAGCGCGGCACCCGAGACCGACTGCCAGGGGCTCGTTCCTTATCCACAGAAGCTGTGGACAAGTCTGTGGACGGATAGCTCTGCGAGGCCCGGATTTCGCGGGCAGATTACGTTATTGTTACTTTGATCAAATTTTGATCAGGCATTTTCTCCCTGTTATTTCAAAGAGTTAGCCGTACGATATCGAGCGGCTTGGACAGTTTGACGCGTAATTTACTCATTCTCCGACGGCGCTTTCCGCGCCTGTGAATAAAGGCCGCAGGCTTTCCTGTCCGACCCCGGCCGCGCCGATTGACAAAGCGAAACTGCCAGACATTTCCGGCCTTTCCGGCATGAATTCGAGCAGCACGTCGTTGAGGAATCGCAGGCCGAGCAGGCTTGCGCGGTAGCCTGCGGCCGTGGGCTCGATGAGGCCACGCGCGGAAAGACGCGCGAGCGGCGCCGCGATGCTCGCCGCCTCGAGCCCGGTGCGGGCGCTGAAGTCCGCGAGCGCAAACCCGCCCGTGAGACGCAGCGCGTTCAGCATGAACTCGAACGGCAGCTCCGCCGGCGCCACCGTCGTGCGCGTGAGCTCACCGGCGGCGGCGGCCAGATAGCGGCGCGGCTCGCGCGGCTGCACGGTGCGCACGATGAGTGCGCGCGCCGCGAGAGTGAGCTTGCCGTGCGCACCCGCCCCGGCCCCGAGATAGTCGCCGAAGCTCCAGTAGTTGAGGTTGTGGCGGCACTGCCGGCCCGCACGTGCGTACGCCGATACTTCGTAATGGCCGTAGCCGGCGGCGCCGAGATGCGTCGCGCAGTCCTCGAGCATCGCGGCCGCCTGGTCCTCGTGCGGGAGCGTCGGCGGGCGCGCCGCAAACAGCGTGCCGGGCTCGAGCGTCAGCTGGTAGTGCGAGAGGTGTGCGGGCGCTAACGCCAGCGCCTCCTCGACGTCGCGCAGCGCGTCCGCGCGCTCCTGCCCGGGAAGTGCGTACATCAGATCGAGATTGAAGTTCGCAAGTCCCGCCGCGTGCAGCTCCTCGGCGGCGCGGCGCGTCTCCTCGGGCGAGTGGATGCGTCCGAGCGCGGCAAGCGCCGCGGGCGAGAAGCTCTGTGCGCCGAGCGACACGCGCGTCACGCCGGCCGCGTGGTACTCGCGGAACGCGCCGCGCTCGACGGCACCGGGGTTCGCCTCGAGTGTCACCTCGGCATCGACGGCGAGGCTGAGGTGGCGCCGTGCCGCAGCGAGCACCCGGGCGATCGCCTCGGGAGGAAACAGGCTCGGCGTGCCGCCGCCGAAAAACACACTCAGCACGGTTCGGCCGCTCACCTCCGCGGCCTGGGCCTCGAGATCGCGCGCGAGCCTTGCGACATAGGGCTCGGAGGCGAGCTCGCCCGCGAGCGCATAGGAGTTGAAGTCGCAGTACGGGCACTTGCGCACGCACCACGGGAAATGCACGTACAGCGAGAGCGGCGGGGCGAGAAGCGCGGGCACGGGGTGCGTATGGTACTCGCCGCGCCTTGGGTGTCGGGCGTTCCTGCAATGTGCGCGCTCGTACGAGCGATTAATCGATCACAAGCGATGGAATGAGCGATTTTAGAGATATTGGGCTTGCCGCGTGGGCCTCTCTCAGGCTAGACTTATTGCTCGATTAATCATGCATTAGGCAATGAAAGCATCAGTAAACGATCATGAAAGTGACCCAGTCTGCGGTCGTGAACGAATCCCAGGCTTCCGAGGCCAAAAAGCTGGGCTCGGCGCTGGCGCGCCTGCGCATCGCTCGCGGTATGAAACAGGAGCAGGCGGCGCTGCGTGCCGGGCTCTCCCGCAACACTGCCTACCGTCTGGAGAAGGGAGATCCTGGAGTCGCGATGGGCCAGATCCTCAGGTACCTCGATGCGATCGTCCCGGGCAAGACGCTGCTCGAGCTGCTGTCCGAGACCGATCCCGCACTGGCCGCCTTGAGCGCCAGGGAACAGCGGCGGCGCGCGAGCGCGCTCACCAGGGGCGAGCTCGACGAGATCGACTTCTGAGCATGAGCGCCGCCGAGCAGAAACTCTTCGTGTTCGCGTACCTCGATACCGAGTGGCTGCCGTGCGGGCAGCTGACGCTGAGCGAGGAGGGCACGCAGCTGCTCGCCTCGACGTTCGCCTATGGGCTGCGCTATCTGCAGCGCCCCGGCGCGCTCGAGGTGGATCCCGTGGCGCTCGGGCTGCGCGACAAGCTCGCGGTGCGCGGCAAGGCGCTCTTCCCACCCAACAACCTGCCCGCCTTCGGCGGCATCCGCGATGCCTCGCCCGATGCCTGGGGCCGGCGCGTCATCGAATCGCGCCTCAAAGTGCCGGCCAACAGCCTGCCCGAATCGGCCTACCTGCTGCACGCCGGCAGTCAGCGCGTCGGCGCGCTCGACATCCGCGCTTCGAGGGAATCCTCCGCGACCCCGGGCTTCGGAACCTGGAACAACCTCGAGTACCTGATGGACGCGGCGCAGCGCATCGATGAAGGCCTGCCGGTGCCCGCGCCGCTCGAGGAAATCTTCGCCGAGGGCAGCGCGCTCGGCGGCGCACGGCCGAAGGCGACCGTGCGGGATGAGGAGCGGGTGCTGTGGCTCGCGAAATTTCCGAGCCGCAAGGACACACTCGCCGTGCCCGAGGTCGAGGTCGCGACGCTGCGCCTCGCGGCGGCAGCGGGCCTCACCGTGCCGCCGGTCAAGCTGCTGCAACTCGGCTCGCGCACCGTGATGCTGATTCGACGCTTCGACCGCTACTGGGCCAAGGCAGGCCAGGACGCACCGCTGCCGCAGGACCTGCTCAGCACGGCGCCGGCCTACGGCCTCGCCGAGAAGCGCCTCGGCTTCGTGAGCGGACTGACGCTGCTCGCCTGCGATGAGATGCAGTCCCCCGACAAGTCCTATGGCGACCTGGCGCAGGCAGTGCGCCGCTACTGCCACAGCCAGGTGATCCGCGCCAACAACCGCGAGCTCTTCGAGCGGCTGGTCTTCAATATCCTGGTCAGCAACGACGACGATCACCTGCGCAACCACGGCTTCGTCTTCGATCCGAGGCTCGGCGGCTGGCGCCTGAGTCCGCTCTACGATGTCATGCCGCGCGCGAGTCTCGCGCCCGAGCGGCGGCTGCACCTCGGCGTCGGTCCCGAGGGGCGCAGCGCCACCCTCGACAACGCGTTCGCCGGCCGCGAGACCTTCACGCTCTCGGCGGAGGCCGCCGGCGAGAGCATCGCGAGGATCTGGAAGGTGGTGCGCGAGTGGCGCGTGTACTTCGAGCAGTACGGGGTGGAGCCCCCGCAGATCGAGAAGATCGCGCCGGCCTTCCGCCACCTCGACGAGGTCGCGACGCGTACACTGCGCAAGGTGATTCCCTGACTGCGGAATGCGGCCGCCGTGATCAAGTACCTCGGATCAGCCGTGCTTGCATCGATCCTGGCAACCTCCGTGGCCGCCGCGGCCGAGATCGTCGCGCTTGGCGCCAGCAACACCGAGGGCAGGGGTCGCGGCAGCACCGCCGATGGCGTACCACGCGAGCAGGCCTACCCCGCGCAACTCGAACGCCTGCTCAACTCGAGTGGCTGCAGAGTGCGGGTGTTGAATGCCGGGGTAGCCGGCGATACGACCTCGGGGATGCTGGAGCGGCTGCCGGGCTTGCTCGCGACGGACACCCGGGTGCTCATTCTTCAGCCAGGTGGTAACGACGAGAGGCGCGGTCAGGGCGAGAAGCTCGAGGGCAACATCGCGGCAATCGAGCGAATCGCCGCCGCGCATGGAATTCAGGTCATCTTGCTGCTGCGCCTGGGCAGGATCGCCCCCGGCGACCGCTTGCCGGACGGCGAGCATTTCAGCGCCGCCGGACATGCCCGGTTCGCGGCCTACCTGGAGCCGCTGGTGCGTGCGGCCGGAGTCTGCGCCGGGTGACCGGCAGCTCAGCAGCTGGAGCGAGGCGGCCGCGGGGCGGCTACTCCGCGTTCTGCACCTGCTCGCGCATCTGCTCGATGACCACCTTCATGTCGACCGCGCAGCGCGTGGTCTCGAGGTCCTGCGACTTGGACGACAGCGTGTTGGCCTCGCGGTTGAGCTCCTGCATGAGGAAGTCGAGGCGCCGACCGGCCGGCTCGCTGCCGCCGATCACGCGCCGCACTTCGACGATGTGGCCGTCGAGCCGCTCGAGCTCCTCGTCGACGTCGAGCCGCTGCAGCAGCAGCGCCAGCTCCTGCTCGAGCCGCTCGTGATCCACCGCCGCGGTGAGCTCGGCGAGCCGCTCCTTGAGCCGCGCCCGCGCCCGCGCCTGCACCTCGGGCAGCCGCGCGCGCACCGCCGCCACCTGCGTCTCGAGCGTCGCGCAACGCTGCTCGAGCAGCTCGCGCAGCCGCTGACCCTCACGGCCCCGCGCGGCGCTTAGATCCTCGAGCGTCGCGGCGAACAGCGCGCCGGCGGCCCGCAGCAGCGGCTCGCCATCCGGCGACTCCTCGCGCAGCACGCCCGGCCAGCGCAGCACCTCGAGCACGTTGACGGTCGCGGGACCGTGCGCCGCGCGCGCCACGGTCTGCGTCGCGCTCAGCAGGCGCTCGAGCGCGAGCGCGTCGATCTCGAGCACGGCGTTCGCCCCCAGCGGACGGCGGTAGCTCATGCTGCAATCGACCTTGCCGCGGCGGATTTTCTGCGCGAGGCGCGTGCGCAGCTCGCTCTCGGCCGAGCGCAGCTCGTCCGGCAGGCGGAAGCCGGCCTCGAGGAAGCGGTGGTTGACGCTGCGCAGCTCGCACACCAGCGAGCCCCACTCTCCGCTGGCTTCACGGCGCGCGAAGCCCGTCATGCTGGCGATCATGCTGGCGGCGGGATGCTGGAAAAGCCCGGGGCAGTCTAGCAGATCAGTCCGACCGGGCCGGCAGCCAGTGCTGCATGCCGAGCTGCGTCAAAATCGCGATCAGCAGTCCCCAGCCGAAGCTCATGAAGGTGCCGATGATGATGTACTCGGTGAGCTTGCGCTGGCTCGACTCGCGCACGTCGCCGAAGCGCAGAATCGACTTGGCGGTGAGCAGGAAGCCCACCCCGGCCGGCTGTCCCATGAGCACCAGCATCATCACCAGCGCGCGCTCGAGGCAGCCGATGTAGATGCCGCCCTGCTCGAGTCCCGGGATGTCGTCGCTGATCTGCAGCGTGAAGGGCGCGGTCGCCTTGCGGATCACGATCGCACCCACCTGCAGACTGGCGATCACCCCGCTCACCAGGCAGAGGCCGAGAAAATAGTCCGCCTGCAAATCGCCGGGCAGCCGGGCCCAGTAGCCACCGGCCGCCGCCGCCGGAAAGGCGAGCGCCAGCGCGGCGATCACCGCCAGGTGAACCAGCTGGTCGAGAACGAAGCTGCCGAGCGAGTCCTTGAGCAGATACACCTTGATGGCATCCATCACGGCGTGTGTCGTCACGAGTATCAGCAGCAGCGTCGGCGGCAACCGGCCGAGTGCCAGGACGGCGACCGCGCCGACCAGCGCGATATGCAGGCCGAGCACGGCCGGATTTCTTTTCCGCCGCACCATCCAGTTAGGCTGCAGCGGGAAATCCGCGATCAGATGCGCGCTCAGCAGAGCGAGGAAGGTCGGCACGATATCCCCCCTTGCGATCAGTCCGGCGGCTCAGCGCAGCTGCACGACGCCCGTCCAGTCGGTCGCCTCGAAGGCGCGCACGGCCTCGCGCAAGGCGCGCCAGCCCGCCCCGGCGAGCGATTCGGACACGGTCTGTTTCGATACCGCGGGCTTCAGCGACCGGGCGATCCGCTCGTGGGTGAGATTGTCCGACAGCAGCGCCAGGCTGACGATCTCCGCCTGCCGGCGCGTCCAGTGCCTGACAAGAGCGCTGCACAGGTGCAGCAGCGCCGGAAACCAGCCGCCCGGCACGGCGGCGCGCTGCGGCAGCGCACCGCTGAGCTCGAAGTAGCCGCTCATCTCATCGAGGGCGCGCCCGGAAAGCGTGAAGGCCTCGCCGGTGGAGAGCGATATCTGTGACCGGTTGATCGCCTCCACGGCGCCGATACCGATCGAGATGCGCGTGCCGACGCCGATCTCGGCGCGCAGCAGCGCGCAGATGTAGAGCGCGGTGCGCAGCGCGCGCGCCGGCTCGGTCAGCAGCTGCCAGGCGTCGCCGCGAAAGAACGCCGGCTCGCCGCCCGGCCCGCGGCGCGAGCGCGGCTGAAAGCGCCGCACCCCCTTCAGTACCACGGCACGCGCACGTGCCAGCCGCTCCGGCGACAGCGCGCCCGAGCCGATGATGTCGCCCGTCAGCACGGCAAAGATGCCGTCGGAGCGCGTGGCGGTCCTGGTCACCCGGAGAGCTCAGACAAGGCTTTTAACATGTCTGGTATAGGACAGGCATTTATACCTGTCAAGTCTCCCGACGCCGATCCGGGCGGCGGGCCGCAACTACGCTCCGGCGCCGCGGTGATATAAAGTCCCGGGAAGCCTAACAGATGCGATGGAAGCTTCTTGCGGGTCGAATACGCCGACATCAGCCTGCTGGGCGGGCGCGAGGAGAATCAGGATCGGGTCAGCGCCGCGGTCGCTGAGCACGCGGCGTTGCTGGTCGCTGTCGACGGCATGGGCGGCCACGCCCACGGCGCGCGCGCCGCGCAGGTCACGCAGCAGGTGATCACCGAGGCCTTCTGGCATTCGCCGCAGCCGCTGTTCGACCCGCTCGGCTTCCTGCATCTGACGCTCGGCCGGGCGCACGAGGAGGTCGTCAAGCTCGGCACGCAGCTGCCGCTCGAGCAGCGCCCGCGCGCCACCTGTGCGGTGTGCCTCATCCAGCAGCACGCCAGCTGGTGGGCGCACGTCGGCGACAGCCGCGTGTATCACGTGCGGCGCGGCGAGCTGGTCGCGCGCAGCCGCGACCACAGCCACGTGGAGCTGCTGCTGCGCGAGGGCCTGATCAACGCCGAGCAGGCGCAGACCCACCCGATGCGCAACTTCGTCGAGTGCTGTCTCGGCGGCGACCCGATCCTGCCGGACATGACGCTCAGCCGCCGCCGCCCGATCGAGCCCGACGACCTGCTGCTGGTGTGCACCGACGGCTTCTGGGGGCCGCTCAAGGACCCCGAGGTCGCGCAGAGCCTGAACGGCAGCGGCCAGCTGCGCACGCAGCTGCTCGAGCTCGGCTCGCGCGCCGTGAAGCGCGCCGGTCCCGGGAGCGACAACACCTCGGCCGCGGCGCTGCGCTGGCTCGGAGACTAGCGCGTGGCGAGACCCTCGGGACGCGCTCCCGATCAGCTGCGGCCGGTGCGCTTCACGCGCGCCCACGGCAAGCACGCCGAAGGCGCGGTGCTCATCGAGTTCGGCGATACCCAGGTGCTGTGCACCGCGAGCGTCGAGGAGAGCGTGCCGCCGTTCCTGCGCGGCAAGTCCCAGGGCTGGATCACCGCCGAGTACGGCATGCTGCCGCGCGCCACCCATACGCGCACCGCGCGCGAGGCCGCACGCGGCAAGCAGAGCGGGCGCACCCAGGAGATCCAGCGCCTCATCGGCCGCTCGCTGCGCGCGGTCACCGACCTGCGCGCGCTCGGCGAGCGCACCGTGACGCTCGACTGCGACGTGCTGCAGGCCGACGGCGGCACGCGCACCGCGGCGATCACCGGCGCCTACGTGGCGCTCGCCGAGGCCTGCGAGCGGCTGGTGCGGCGGCGCGCGCTGGCGGCGAGCCCGCTGCACGGCCAGGTGGCGGCGGTCTCGGTCGGCATCGTCGGCGGCGTGCCGGTGCTCGACCTCGACTACGCCGAGGACTCGCAGGCCGAGACCGACATGAACGTGGTGATGAACAACGGCGGCGCCTTCGTCGAGATCCAGGGCACCGCGGAGGGTCACGCCTTCCGCCGCCACGAGCTCGACGCGCTGCTGAATCTCGCCGCCCATGGCATCGGCGAGCTGCTGGCACTGCAGGTGCAGGCGCTCGCGGCGCCGTGAAGCGCGTCGTCCTGGCGAGCGCCAACCCGGGCAAGCTGCGCGAGCTCGGCGCGCTGCTCGCGCCCCAGGGGCTCGAGCTCGTCTCGCAGCGCTCGCTCGGCATCGAATCGGTCGAGGAGACCGGCAGCACCTTCCTCGAGAACGCGCTCCTCAAGGCGCGGCACGCGGCGCGCTCGGCCGATCTGTCGGCGCTGGCGGATGATTCCGGCATCGAGGTGGACGCCCTGGGCGGGCGCCCCGGCGT
>JASHVF010000353.1 GCA_030039615.1 Gammaproteobacteria bacterium
GGGTTCAGGGCTCATCGGGTCCATGCAACATAAGCCGTTAAGGGGCAGGCCGGGCTTTGTCCTATACTAGCGTGAACGATGAAGGGCGGCCGCCAAGCATGACCGAATCACTCGCCGATACGTTCGACGCGGCTTTTTCCAAGGCCGTGGACCTCGGCAACCGCATTGCCGACAAGGACAAGGACGCGGACCTGTGGGACATCGCCGACGGGTTGCTCGCCGGCGCCCTGCAGTACTGGCTGTACTCGCGCCAGCCGTGCGGTGACCCGCGCTGCCAGGATTGTCTGCCGATCAGCACCGCACAGGGCCGCATGGCGGAGCTCAAGCGCCTGATCGAGCAGCTCGCCTCCGAGAGCGAGTACTTCCACACACCCACCGACGCGAACGCCGGACGGGCGTAGCGCGGCTTCAGCCGGCGGCGCGCGCCTTCAGCGCGGGTCCGGCAACCTCTTCCAGCGCCTGCTCGAACAGGTGGCAGCCTTCCTTCAGCAGCGCGTCCGGGATCGTGAGCGGTGCGAGGAAGCGGATCACGTTGGAGTAGACGCCGCACGAGAGAATGATGAGCCCGCGGCGGCCGGCGGCCTGCACCAGGTTCTTCGTGAGCTCCGCATCGGGCGCGTCGGCGCGCATGTTCTTGACCAGCTCGAGCGCCACCATCGCGCCTGAATTGCGCACCTCGCCGACGCACGGGAAGCGCACCTGCAGGCCCTTCAAGCGCGAGCTCAGGAAGCGGCCGATCTCCTGCGCGCGCTTGAGCAGCTGCTCCTCGCGCATCACCTCGAGCACCGCGAGCCCGGCGGCGCACGCCAGCGGCGAGCCGGCGAAGGTGCCGCCGAGACCGCCCGGTCCCGGGGCGTCCATGATTTCCGCCTTGCCGGTGACCGCGGAAAGCGGCACACCGCCGGCGACGCTCTTGGCGATCGTGATGAGGTCGGGCTCGACGCCCGAGTGCTCGATCGCGAACATGCGCCCGGTGCGGCCGAAGCCCGACTGGATCTCGTCTGCGATCAGCACGATGCCGTGCGTGTCGCACAGGCTCCGCAGGCGTTTCAGGAGCTCGGGAGGAGCCGCGTAGAAGCCGCCTTCGCCGAGCACCGGCTCGATGATGATCGCCGCGACGCGCGCCGGGTCGACGTCCGCCTTGAAGAGTTGCTCGAGAGCCTCGAGCGTGTCCTCGACCGTGACGCCGTGGTAGGGCATGGGGAAGGGCAGGTGAAATATCTCGGGAAGCATCGGCCCGAAGCCGGCCTTGTAGGGCTGCACCTTGCCGGTGAGGCTGATGCAGGCGAGCGTGCGGCCGTGGAAGCCGCCCGAGAAGCTGATGACCGCCGAGCGCCTGGTATGAAAGCGCGCGATCTTGATGGCGTTCTCGACCGCCTCGGCGCCGGTCGTGAGGAAGATGGTCTTCTTCGGCCCCGCCCCCGGGGCGAGTGCGTTGAGCGCTTCGGCGAGCGCCACGTAGCTCTCGGTCGGCGTCACCTGGAAACAGGTATGGGTGAGCTTCTCCAGCTGCCGCGCGATCGCGGCACTCACCTTCGGATGCACGTGGCCGGTATTGAGGACCGAGATGCCGCTCGCGAAGTCGATGTAGCGGCGTCCCTCGACGTCCCAGAGCTCGGCATTGGAGGCGCGCTCGGCGTAGACCGCGAGCGAGTTACTGACACCGCGCGGCACGGCCTGCTGGCGGCGCGCGTGAAGTTCGGCGTTGGACGTCAAGGCCTTGATCCTCGGGGTTGAAGCTTGGGGCTCAGGCGCCGGGGCGCAGCAGCGCTGCCCGGTGAATCGCCGCACGAATCCGCTGATAGGTGCCGCAGCGACACAGGTTGCCGGCCATGAACGCGTCGATGTCGGCGTCCGAGGGCTGCGGATTGCGCTTGAGCAGCGCGGTCGCCGCCATGATCTGTCCCGACTGGCAGTAGCCGCACTGTGGCACGTCGAGCTCCAGCCACGCCTGCTGCACCGGGTGGCTGCGGTCGCGCGACAGGCCTTCGATGGTGGTGACGCGGCGATCGCCCACCGCGCTCACCGGCGTGACGCACGAGCGCACCGCCTCGTCCGCCAGGTGCACGGTGCAGGCGCCGCACAGCGCCGCGCCGCAGCCGTACTTGGTGCCGGTGAGCGCGAGCGTATCGCGCAGCACCCACAGCAGCGGCATGCCGGGGTCGACGTCGACGCTCACGTCGCGGTCGTTAACGTTCAGCTTGATCATGGTGACCTGTTAGCGGAGGCAGCGCGCCTACTATACCCTGATCGCATGCGATCACCGGCAAGACCCACTAGAATGGCCGCCGCCGCCAGAACCGGCCCGCATCGCGCTTAACCATCTTGAGCCAGACGTCATCCAACGCCGCCGCGGCGGTCAGCACCGAGGTCGTGATCATCGGCGCCGGACCCTGCGGGCTGTTCCAGGTGTTCGAGCTGGGGCTGCTCGGCATCGGCGCGCACGTGCTCGATTCGCTCAAGCATCCGGGCGGGCAGTGCGCCGAGCTCTACCCCGACAAGCCGATCTACGACATTCCGGCGCTGCCGGTGTGCGGCGCGCAGGAACTCATCGACCGGCTGCTCGAGCAGATCAAGCCATTCAAGCCGCAGCTGCACCTCGGGCACGAGGTCACGGAGTTTTCACGCGGCGCGAACGGGCGCTTTCAGCTCGCCACCTCCGGCGGCGCGCGTTTTGACGCCGGTGCGGTGGTGATTGCCGCCGGCCTCGGTTCGTTTCAGCCGCGGCGCATCGGCATCGAGGGCGCCGAGCCCTTCGAGGGCGGTGCGATCCAGTACCGTGTCAGGAACGCCGCCGAGCTCGCCGGCCGGCGGCTGGTGATTTTCGGCGGCGGGGATTCGGCACTCGACTGGGCGCTGGAGCTCGCCCCCAAGGCGGCGAGCCTCGACCTGGTGCATCGGCGCGCGGACTTCCGCGCGGCTCCCGCCTCGGTGGCGCGCATGCGCGAGCTGGTCGCGGCGGGCCGCATGCGGGTCTTCGAGGCGCTGCCGCACTCGCTGCTGCAGGAACACGGGGCGCTGCGCGGAGTCAACGTCCGCTCGCCCGACGGCACGCTGCACTCGCTCGAGGCCGAGCAGCTGCTGGTGTTCTTCGGACTGCACCCCAAGCTCGGCCCGATCGCCGAGTGGGGTCTGGCGCTCGAGAAGAAGGCGCTCAAGGTCGATGCGGAGAAGTTTCAGACCAGCATGCCGGGCGTGTTCGCCGTCGGCGACATCAACACCTACCCGGGCAAGAAGAAGCTGATTCTCTCCGGCTTCCACGAGGCGGCGCTCGCGGCCTTCGCGATCCAGCACCATCTCTATCCGCAGAAGAAGCAGTTCCTGCAGTACACCACCACGAGCCCCGTGATGCACCAGCGTCTCGGCGTGCCGGATTAGCACATGGACCAGCGACTCGCCGATCTGCTGCAGCTGCTCGAGCTCGAGCCGCTCGAGGTCAACCTGTTCCGCGGCGAGAGCCGCGACATCGGCGCCCCGCAGGTATTCGGCGGCCAGGTACTGGGCCAGGCGCTGACCGCCGCCGCCGCCACGGTCGAGGGCCGGGTGGTGCACTCGCTGCACGCGTATTTCCTGAGGCGCGGCGACATCAACGCGCCGATCATCTACCAGGTCGATCGCAGCCTCGACGGCCACAGCTTCACCAACCGCCGCGTGGTCGCCATTCAGCACGGCGAGCAGATCTTCAACATGACCGCCTCCTTCCAGGTGACCGAGGGTGGCTTCGATCACCAGATCGAAATGCCGCAGGTGCCGCCGCCCGAGAGCCTGCCGGACCCGGCGCCGGC
>JASHVF010000039.1 GCA_030039615.1 Gammaproteobacteria bacterium
ATTCTGGCGCGGCGCCGCGGCGCCGTCCCGCACTTCCGGAGCAAGCGATGAACGATAGCGGCTGGGTAGAGAGTCTACTGCGCGCCATCGACGCCCGGGATGCCGCGGCATTCGTCGGCTTTCTCACGGCCGACGCCACGTTCCGCTTCGGCAATTCCCCGCCGGTGCACGGGCGCGAGGCGATCGAAGCGGTGGCCGGGGGCTTCTTCGCGGCGATCGCCGGGCTCTCGCACGCACTCAACGAGCACTGGTCGCTCGCGGAAGTGACCATCTGCACCGGTACGGTCAGCTATACGCGGCGCGACCGCCGCGTGCTTACGGTGCCGTTCGCCAACGTGCTGAAGTTGCGCGACGGGCGCATCTGCGATTATCAGATCTTCGTCGACAACTCGGCGCTGTTCGCTCCCTGAACCGCGCGAGCGCGCGGCTCAGCCGAGCAGCAGGCCGACGGCGAAGAGCAGCAGCGCCGCGTGAATCATCACGACGTTGATGCCGAGCCAGCGGGTGAGCCCGGCCAGATCATCGGCATGCACGAAGACCTGGCGCACCACGAGCACCGCGAGCGGCGCGGCGAGCTGCGCAAGGAGCGACCAGGGCGGCAGCCTGCCCGCCAGGACGGCGACCGGCGGCACGGCAAAGGCGCCGGCGACCAGCGTGCCGAACACCAGCGCGCTGCGGCGCCGCCCGAGAACGATGGGCAGGTGGCGCCGGCCGACGCGGCGGTCGGGGTCGACATCCGGGAACTGGTTCACCAGCAGCAGCTCGCTCGCGAGAAACATCGGCGGGAGCGAGGCGACCGCCGCGGGCAGCGAGTAGTGCCCGGTCAGCACGAAGGCCGTGCCCATCACCATCAGGGGCCCGAAGCCGAGGCCCGGCGCGAGCAGGCACAGCAGCGGCCAGCGGGTCACCCGCGGTGTGTACGCCACCACCAGCAGCACGCCGGCGAGCCCGAGGGGCAGCAGCGCCAGACCCTTCTCGGAGACGAAATAGACCCCGATCAGCGCGGTCAGCAGCAGGCAGGCGAGTCCCGCGGCCCGTGTGGCGGCGGCCGCCTGCGGATGCGCGGGAAGACTGCCGCTGCCACCGCTGAAGGGGGTGCGCGCGGTGAGCAGGTCGAGACCGGAGCGGAAGTCCTCGTACTCGTTGAGCAGGTTCACGCTGAGGTGGGCGAGCAGCGCCCCGCACAGCACCAGGAAGCACTCGGACAGCGCCACGTGCACGCCACTACGCAGTGCCACGCCGATGCCGATCAGCACCGACAGCGGCGGCAGCGTCAGGAAGTTCGGACGCGCGGCGCGCAGCACCGAGCCGACGATCGCGCGCTCCATCAACCCGCCCCCCGGGCAGCCCGCCGCCCCGGGTCAGAATAGCACCCTCGCGGGGGCGGCCGATGCCGCGGCGCCCGCTCAGCCACCGGGCGGCAGCGTCTCGATGTAGGCGACGAGCTGCCAGAGCTGCTCATCGCTCAAGCTCGGCCAGGACGCCATGGCGGTACCGGGCACTCCGTCACGGATGGCGAGGAAGGCGCGCGCCGCGCCGGCGCGCTCCGACCAGGGAGGCATGGTGAGATTGGCGGGCGGCGGCACGATCGATTCCTGCCGCAGGCCGTGCCCGTCACCGCGAGCGCCATGGCAGATGGCGCAATGAGACCCAAACAGCTCACCGCCCGCGCGCTGCGCTTCGGCGGAGCCGAGCAGTCCCCGGGGCGGGTCGGGCGATGCGCCACTACATCCCGAAATGACGGGTAAGAGCGTGGATAGGGCGATCGCCGCCAGAGCCCTGCGGCCGCAGATCGAGTTGGTAGCCAAGCGTCTGCACTTCACGGAGGATGGCGTCAGTGAGCTCATCGAGCGCGGCGTCGACGACCGAGGTGCGGCCGACGCCGAGACCGATGCGTCCGGGTACCAGGCCGAGCAGAACCACCGAGAGCGGATAACGGCCGATGAGCCGCGCGGCATTGAGAAGATCCGCTACGCCCACCTGATGCACGGACAGGCGGTCGCGCACCGCGTCCATGACGTCGGCGCCGTCGAGCCGCACCAGCGTGCCCGGCTCCTCATCCGTTGCCACGGCATCGACGAGGATCACGTGCCCCGCTTCCGCGATCTCATCGAGGAGCGACAGCCCGAGCGTGCCGCCCTCGACCAGGCGCACTTCGGGGGGAATACGGTAATCGCGCTCGAGGCGCGCGACCGCCGCGGCGCCGACGCCATCGTCGCCGAGCAACACGTTGCCGAGTCCGAGCACCAGCACCGCGGGCCGGGCGCCCTCGCCGGCGGCGTGCGGCGGCGCCTCACTCACGGCTGCCCGGTTCCTTGAACTTGTAGCCGGAGAAGATGGAATCGAAGACGCCGTTGCGCTCGACGAGCGCGTACAGCACCGGGAAATACACGTGCGCGACGGCAAACACGAGGATCACCCACATGCCGATGTGGTGGATGAGGCGCGCGATCGGCAGCCCGTGAAACAGCGGGATCAGCCAGCCGAACCACTGCATCGGCGAGCCCGGCGGAGCGTATACGGTGTAAAGCGCGAAGCCGGTCGCCATCATCACGAAGTAGACGGCGAAGATCCCCGCGTAGGTAAGGCCGGCGAGCGCATTGTGGCCGAGGTAGTCCACCGACTGGCGGCTGAGGAATGTATAAAAGAGGAACGCCTGCCGGAAGCTGCGCCAGCGCTCGAGCGACACCGGGAGCAGCTGCGACCAGCGGGCGTAACGGTTACCGGCGAACGCCCAATAAACCCGCACCAGCGCCGCGAGCGTGAATACGATCGAGGCGTACAGGTGCACGCTGCGCATCCTGCCCATGATGAAATGGGCACTCGCGGGGCCGGGCGCGCTGATGAAGGGATGGCCGATGTAGAAGCCGGTGACGGCGAGCGTGACGATCGAGAAGAACAGCAGCCAGTGCGCGAGCCGCACCGGCAGCTCCCAGATATAGACGCGCTCGAGCATGGCGTGCTCGCCGGCATGCGCCGGGACCGCGCTCACGACACCCTCACGCGCGCCAGCTCGCGCCGCGTAGCGTCGACCACGTGCACGCCGCAGGCCATGCACGGATCGAAGGAGTGCACCGTACGCAGGATCTCGAGCGGCTGCTCGGGCTTGGCCACCGGCGTGCCGACGAGCGCGGCCTCATAGGGGCCCGACTGGCCCTTGGCATCGCGCGGTCCGGCATTCCAGGTGCTCGGCACGACACATTGATACTTGGCGATCCTGCCGTCCTTGATGTGCACCCAGTGCCCGAGCGAGCCGCGCGGCGCCTCGTGGAAGCCGGCGCCGAAGCAATCCTTCGGCCAGCTGCCCGGATCCCATCGGCTGGTGTCCTGGATGCGGTAGTCACGGCGCGCCATGTTCTCGGCCAGCGCCTCGACGTACATGCCCATCGATTCGACCAGCACCTGAGACTCGATGGCGCGTGCGGCGATGCGTCCGAGCGTCGAGAACAGAGCCGTCGCCGGGGCGCCGAGCTGCGTGAGCGCCTTGTCGACCAGCTCCTTGACGCGCGCCGGACGGCCGGAGGCGTAGGCGACCAGCATGCGCGCGAGCGGACCCACCTGCATGGGTACTCCGTCGTAACGCGGCGACTTGAGCCAGGAGTACTTCTGGTCAGTGTGCAGCCGGTCATACGGAGGCTTCGGCCCCGTGTAGTTCGGGTGCGTCTCGCCCTTGTAGGGATTGAGGCCCTCGCCGTCGCCGACCGAGTAGTCGTACCAGGAGTGCGTGACGAACTCGACGATCTTCGCCTGATCGACCGGCTCGATGTGCGCGAGGTCCTGGTTGCGAATGATTCCCGCGGGGATGTAAAGCTCCGGCTGCGGGTTGTCATCCAGCGGAAAGTCGCCGTAGCTCATGAAGTTCGTGACCCCGGCGCCGATCGCGAACCAATCCTTGTAGAAGGGCGCGATGGCGAGCACGTCCGGGATGTACACGCGCGTCACGAAATCCAGTCCCTCGGCGACCAGCTTGCGCAGCGCCGCGATCGTACCCATGTTGAGCGAGGCCTGCGCGTCCGGGTCCACCGGAGTCGCCATGCCGCCGACCAGGAAGCTCTGCAGGTGCGGGTTCTTGCCGCCGAGGATCGCGTGGATCTTGATGAAGCGGCGCTGCCAGTCGAGTGCCTCGAGGTAGTGCGCCACCGCCATGAGATTGGCTTCCGGCGGCAGCCGGTAGGCCGAATGTCCCCAGTAGGCGTTGGCGAAGATGCCGAGCTGCCCGCGCTCGACGAAGGCCTTCACGCGGTCGCGCACGCCGGCGAAATACCTGGCGCTCGAGAGCGGCCAGTCGGAGATCGACTGGGCGAGGCTCGAGGTCTTGGCGGGATCGGCGCTGAGGGCGCTCACGATATCGACCCAGTCGAGCGCCTGCAGATGATAGAAATGAACGACGTGGTCCTGCACGTTCTGCGCCGCGATGATGAGGTTGCGCAGGATGCGCGCGTTCGGCGGCGGCACGGCGCCGATCGCGTGCTCGACGGCGCGGATCGAGGCGATGGCGTGCACAGTGGTGCACACCCCGCAGATGCGCTGCGCGAACGCCCAGGCGTCGCGCGGGTCGCGGCCCTCGAGAATCAGCTCGATGCCGCGGAACATGGTGCACGACGACCAGGCCTCTTTGACCGCGCCCCCGTCCACCTCTGCCTCGATGCGCAGGTGGCCCTCGATCCGCGTGACCGGATCAACGACAACGTGAGTCATTTCTTGGCCCCCGCCTGCTCGCCGGTACCTTTCCCGGCGGCCGGCTTCTCCTCGACCACGAGCCGCCCGCGGCCACGGCGCATCACCTCGCCGATCCCGTGCACTACGACACCGGCAGCCACGGCACCGGTGAGCCCCACGCCGACCGTATCGAGCCAGCGGTCGGTATTGACACCCGCCACATCCGGCAGCTTCTGATAGAAGGGCGTCATCACGTCCCAGAAGTTCGGCTCGGCGCAGCCGATGCAGGGATGACCACAGCCGATCGGCCAGTTGGTGTGCTCGTTCCAACCGACGTTCGGACAGTTCTGCGAGGTCGCCGGTCCCTTGCAGCCCATCTTGTAGAGGCAATGGCCGTGCCGATGGGCCTCATCGCCCCAGCTCTCCACGTACTGCCCGGCGTCGAAGTGCGCACGCCGCTCGCAGCCATCGTGGATCGACTTGCCGTAGGCGAACAGCGGCCGGCGGTAGCGATCGAGCGGCGGCCACTGCTTGAGCGTCAGGTAATAGACGATGAGCGCCGTGATGTTCTCGGCATTGGCCGGGCACGCCGACATGTTGATGAGGTTTCTGACGCCCGGCACGGCGTCCGCGACCGACAGCGCGCGGGTCGGATTGGGCCGCGCGGCCGGGATGCCGCCGAAGGTTGCGCAGGTGCCGACCGCGATCGTGGCGGCCGCGTTGCCGCACACCTCGCGCGCGATGTCGAGCGCCGAGCGCCCGCCGATGCAGCAGTAGCCGCTGTCCGCATCTCCCGGGATCGAGCCCTCGACGAGCGCGATGTAGTTGCCCTTGTTCTGCTTCACGGTCTCGTCCAGCACGCCCTCGGCCTGGGCGCCGGCGGCGGCCATCAGCGTCTCGTGATAGTTGAGCGAGATGGTGTCGAGGACCAGGTCGGCCACCGTCGGGTGGCTGGCGCGCAGGAACGATTCCGTGTTGCCGGCGCAGTCCTGGAATTCGAGCCACACGAGGATCGGACGTTTCTCGTTCTCTACCGCCTTGGCGATCGCGGCGGCCGACCCTTCCGGCAGGCCGAGCACGGTGGCCATGCTGGCGCAGAAGGTCAGGAACTCGCGTCGCGATACGCCCTGCCGCTGCAGCTCGCGCATCAGCCTGGTATGTGCCATCTGAGCCCCTCCCCGGCAAAGCTGGCCGATTATCGCCGAGTTCTGAGAGGCGGACATACGTGAAATCCGTAACGCCGCGGCGGCTGCAGTCGCCCGCGTCAAAGGCGTAACATCGGCCGAAGCGGCGGCTCCCGGGGGAGTCCGGACGCTTTTGAGTCATCGGCGCGGCCGTTCGGAGGGCTGGCGTGCACGAGCTGTCGATATGTCAGGCTCTTCTGGAAGAGGTGGCGAAGATCGCCGCGAGTCACGAGGCGCGCACGGTCGAGCGCATTACCGTGGAGGTCGGGCGGCTCTCGGGCGTCGAGCCGGAGCTCCTCGCGCGTGCCTTCGAGATCGCGCGCGCCGGCACCTGTGCCGCCGGGGCGGAGCTCGCCATCACGGTACCCGAGATCATGGTGCGCTGCAGCGACTGCGGCGCAGCATCGCCCGCGGAGCCCAACCGGCTGCTGTGCGCCGCCTGCGGCGGCTACCACACGCGCGTGCTCGAGGGGGACGAGCTGCGGCTGCGGGCGGTCGAGCTCGACGTGCCGGAGGCACAGGCCGCGGCAATCCACTGACATCCGAGGAGACATGCACCATGTGCCAGACCTGCGGTTGCACCGTCACGGCGGGAAACGCGCACCTCGTCCGCGCCGGCGAGGCGCCGGGGACCACGATCGAGGTGCTCACGGACCTTCTCACCGCCAACGATCGGGTGGCGCAGCACAACCGCGAGCATTTCGATGAGCACGGCGTGCTCGCGATCAACCTCATGTCCTCCCCGGGCGCCGGCAAGACCACGCTGCTCGAGGCGACTATCCGCGCGCTGCGCGGCCGCTACCGCATCGCCGTCATCGAGGGCGATCTCGAGACCGACAACGATGCCGCCCGCATCCGCGCCCAGGGCGTGCCGGCGGTGCAGATCACGACCGGCACCGCCTGTCATCTCGATGCCCACCTGGTGCACCGGGCGCTGCACGATCTGCCGCTCGCGGGACTCGATCTGCTGTTCATCGAGAATGTCGGCAACCTCGTGTGCCCCGCGAGCTTCGACCTGGGGCAGCACCGTAACGTGGTGCTGCTGTGCTCCACCGAGGGCGATGACAAGCCCGCCAAGTATCCGGTGATGTTCCGCGCGGCCGACCTGGTGGTGCTCAGCAAGGCCGACCTGCTCGGGGTACTGGAGGATTTCGATCCGGAGCGCGCCGCGGCGGCGCTGCGGGCGCTCGGTCGCGACACTCCCATCATCCGCACCGCCGCGCGCCGCGTGCCCGCGCTCGATGACTGGCTCGCCTGGCTCGAGCGCGAGCTGACAGCGCCGCGCGCGCTCGCCGCGGCCCGGCCGCTGCAGCCCGTGCAGCGCGCCGCCGCCAGCGCGGCCCCGACAGTCACCGAGGCCTGAGCGCATGTGTCTCGCCATTCCGGTGCAGGTCGCGGCCAGGCTCGATGACTCCTGGATCGAGACCGAGGTCGGGGGCGTGCGCAGCCGCGTCTCGAGCTCGCTGCTCGATGAGGTGGCGGTCGGCGACTACGTCATCGTCCACGCCGGCTTCGCGATCGCCCGTCTCGACGTCGCGGAGGCCGAGAAGACCCTGGCGCTGTTCGCCGAGCTGGCCGAGCGCCTGCGCGCAAGCCACGATGCGTTACATCCGCGCATTCCGTGACGGCTCCGCGGCCGCGGCGCTCGCGCGGCAGCTCGAGCTCGAGGTCGATCGCCGGCGCGATTATCACCTGATGGAATTCTGCGGCGGCCATACGCACGCCATCTTCCGCTACGGGGTCGAGGACCTTCTGCCGCGCAATATCCACCTGGTGCACGGACCGGGTTGTCCGGTGTGCGTGCTCGCGATACCGCGGCTCGATGCCGCGGTCGAGCTCGCGCAGCGTCCGGGAGTCACGCTCGTCAGCTACGGCGACATGCTGCGCGTGCCGGCTTCCCGGCGGCGCAGCCTCCTCACGGCGCGCGCCCGGGGGGCCGACGTCCGCATGGTGTACTCGGCCCTCGAGGCACTCGAGATCGCCGCCGCCGAGCCGGATCGCGAGGTGGTGTTCTTCGCGGTCGGCTTCGAGACGACGACTCCAGCGACCGCGCACGTGGTGCTGGAAGCCGCGCGCCGCGGGCTCGGCAACTTCAGCGTCTACTGCAACCACGTGCTGACGCCCGCCGCCATCCAGAGCATCCTCGACTCGCCCGAGGTGCGCGAGTTGGGACCGGTGCGGGTCGATGGCTTCATCGGCCCCTCGCACGTGAGCGCGGTGATCGGCAGCCGGCCGTACGAGTATTTCGCCGAGGAATACCAGCGGCCGGTGGTGATTGCCGGCTTCGAGCCTCTCGATGTGCTCGCGGCGGTGCGCATGCTGGTGCGCCAATTGAACGCGGGCGAGGCGCACGTCGAGAACGAATTCACCCGTGGCGTCACGCGCGAGGGCAACCGCAAGGCGCAGCGTCTGGTCGCGGAGGTGTTCGAGCTGCGGCCGAGCTTCGAGTGGCGCGGACTCGGCGAGCTGCCCTACAGCGGGCTGCGCCTGAAGGCCGCGTACGCCCACCTCGATGCGGAGCGGCGCTTCGCGCTCGAGGCGCGCCCGGTGGCGGAGAACAAGGCATGTCAGTGCCCGGCCATCATCCGCGGCGTGAAGAAGCCCACCGACTGCGCCATCTTCGCCACGGTGTGCACGCCGCACAATCCGATCGGCTCGTGCATGGTATCGGCTGAAGGCGCCTGCGCGGCCTATTACAAGTATCGCCGCGGCGCCGTGCGGGCCGCGAGCTGATGCGGATTCTGCTCCTCACGCACGCCTTCAACAGCCTCACGCAGCGGCTCCACTGCGAGCTCGCCGGCGACGGGCACGAGCTCTCCGTCGAGCTCGACATTCACGAGCGGGTGACCGTCGATGCCGTCGAGCTCTTCCGGCCGCAGGTGATTCTCGCCCCGTTCCTGAAGCGCGCCATTCCCCCCGCGGTGTGGCAGCGCCGCCCGTGCCTGATCGTGCACCCGGGACCGCGGGGCGACCGCGGGCCCGCGGCGCTCGACTGGGCGATCCTGCGGGACCTGCCCGACTGGGGAGTCACCGTACTGCAGGCCGATGCGGACTGGGACGCCGGGCCGGTCTGGGCGAGCGTCGCCTTTCCCATGCGCCGCGCCGCCAAGAGCAGCCTCTACCGGCACGAGGTGACCGAGGGCGCGGTGGTCGCGGTGCGCGCCGCACTCGCACGCATCGCCGCCGGCGCCGGCCCGCTCGCTGCGGCGAATCGCAGCGACGCGCAAGGCTGGCAGCCGCCGCTGCCGGCCGCAGAGCGCGCGATCGACTGGACGCAGGACACGACCGGGGTGGTACTGCGCAAGATCCGCAGTGCCGACGGCGCCCCCGGGGTCGAGGATCGGCTGCTCGGGCGGCGCGTGCGCCTGTTCGATGCCCATCCGGAGCTGCGGCTCGCAGGCCGTCCCGGCACGCTCATCGCGCGCTGTCAGGAGGCGGTCTGTCGGGCGACGCGCGACGGGGCAGTCTGGATCGGGCAGCTCAAGCCGCTCGAGGGAGCGCGGCAGGGCCTCAAGCTCCCCGCAACGCTCGCTCTCGGCGAAGAGACCGGCGCGCTTCCCGAGAGCGAAGCCACTGCCCACGCAGCCGGCGGAACGCCCGACCTCGAGATCCGCTACCAGGAGCGCGGTGCGGTCGGCTACCTGCATTTCTCTTTCTATAACGGCGCCCTGAGCAGCGCGCAGAGCGCGCGGCTGCGCGCCGCGTACGCGCAGGCCCGCGAGCGCCC
>JASHVF010000354.1 GCA_030039615.1 Gammaproteobacteria bacterium
CAGTTTCTGGTGGCGATCGCCTCGAACGACGACCAGCGGCAGCCCGAGCAGAAGACGGTGCTGCGCGAGAGCTTCGACGAGGCCAAAGTGCCCGCCGAGGTCGAGGTCTATGCCGGGGCGCTGCACGGATGGTGCCCGCCCGACTCGCGCGTCTACAACGATCAGCAGGCGGAGCGAGCGTGGAGCCGCCTGCTGGCGCTGTTCAGCACCGCATTGGGTGCGGGCGCGGCGAAGGCTGCGTAGAGGTCGGCTGGTCCGGGCGCCGGGCTAAGCGCTGCCGGCGCTGATGGGCCCCGTCATGTCAGGGCTTTCCGCCGGTCGTCGTACCGTGCGCGCCGCGCACGTGAGGCTCGCATAGGTGAGCCAGCAGAAGAGGCATACCGAGAGGCCGAAAAGAAAAAGAAGCAGGTATCCCACTGCAGTAAGTGTCACGGAGAGACCCCCAGAAAGAGATATCGGCCGAAGCGCAGTGTCTCTCCGCGCGGGCTGCGTTTTCCGCGCAGTGGATCACAGGCGGTTACCGATTGTGAGCGCGCTGGCGCTGGCCCGAGCGCAGCCGTGCGCTGCAGTGTCGCGTGATCACGCGACACTCGCGCGCCGCTTCACTTAATGCGCGCGCGGCGCCCGGCCGTTTTTACATAGGCGCGAGACTCGGCGTGCTGCTGATCAAACGTCGACACCTGCTGCCCACGCAAATAGACTTCCGCCGCGAATAGCGGCTCAATGCCCCGGAGGCCCGCGCCCACATGCCCCCAGAGATCAGACATCTGCACATATCTTCGCGCGATCATGCGAGAAGTCGTCTGTTCTATGAGAAGTATTTTGGGTTTCGTTTCGATTCAATCTTTCCCAGGGGCGATGAGCCTGCGGCAACGATACTGAGATCGCCGGGCGGTTTTCAGCTCTTTCTCGAAGGAGGCAGCAACGAAAAATTGCCGCCGTGGTTTCACTTTGGCTTCTTTGTTCAATCGGTCGAAGAGTGCCGCGCCATCTACGAGAGCATGCAGCAGGATCACGTCACGGTTATTCATCCATTCGAAACCGAGCCGTTTGCGTATTATTTCTTTGCTGATCCCGACGGTCACGTCATCCAGGTCTACTTCGATCCGAAGGCGAAGTGACGACGGCGGCAGCTGCGCGCCGATACCGTACGGTTCAAGTAACGCATTGATTATGATGGATTTGGTCGGGGTGACAGGATTTGAACCTGCGACTCCTACGTCCCGAACGTAGTGCTCTACCAGGCTGAGCTACACCCCGAAAGATCGGCGAAAAACAGCCCCCGCTGCGGCGGCGGCAGCGGGGCGCGCAGTCTACTGAAGCGGCCCTGAGCCTTCAAATGCTGCCGCGCGGCTCCTGCCGCGCGGCAGCCGAAGCTCAGAAGAACTCGCCGAACGCCCCGGCATGCGCATCCGGCGGCTCGCCCGCCGTGATGCTCTCGTGCCCGCGAGGCTCCGGGATGTCCTCTCCGGTCGGGCCCTTGTGCACCCAGATCCTGCCGAGGTGCATGACCAGCGTCGGATGCTCGGTCGCACGGATGTTGCTCAGCACGTTGCCGGGCACGGCGACGACGTCGGCTACCTTGCCGGCCTCCAGCGTGCCGACGTCGGCGTCGATACCGAGAAGTCTGGCGTCGTCGCGCGTGCCGGAGAGCAGTGCCTGCGCAGGCGTCATGCCGAGGTTGACGTACAGCCCGAACTCCTGCCCGTTCAAGCCGTGCGGGAACACGCCGGCATCGGTACCGAGCGCGATCGGCACGCCGATCCGCAGGGCGTTCTTCATCATGGCGGTGTGGGCGGCGGCCGCGGCGCGGGCCTTGGCGGCGATCACCGGCGGGTAGGTCTCGGCCTCCTTCTGCACCCACTCGACGGTGATGCGCGTCGGCACCAGCACCACGCCCTTCGCCTTCATGAGCTTGAGCGTGTCCTCGGTGAGGAAGCTGCCGTGCTCGATGGAGTCGATGCCCGCCTCGATCGCGAGCCGTGCGGCCGCATCGCCGTGACAGTGCGCGGCGACCTTGCGTCGCCAGGCATGCGCCTCGGAGATGATGGCCTTCATCTCATCGAGCGTCAGCTGTGGCACGTCGACCGGGTCGGACTCGGACAACACACCGCCGCTCGCGGCGATCTTGATGACGTCCGCGCCCCATTTCATCTGATAGCGCACCGCCTGGCGGCACTGCTCGGGACCTGAGCAGATGCCCTCGATCGGACCCTCGGGCTTCACCTCATCGGGCGGGAAGGACGCGGCATCGAAATGCCCGCCGGGCGAGCCGATGCCGTGTGCCGACACCAGCATGCGCGGGCCCTCGGTGACGCCGGCGTTGATCGCGTTGCGCAGGCTGATGTCCTCGAAGTCCGAGGCGCCGACATTGCGCACCGTGGTGAAGCCGGCCTCGAGCGTGCGCTTGGCGTAGAGCGCCCCGTAGAGCACCTGCTCGGAGGGGAAGCGCATCAGGTCGTGGTAGCGCATCAGGTAGTAGTTCTTCTCGAACTGCATCGTGACGTGCGTGTGGGCGTCGATGAAGCCGGGCAAGAGCGTCGCATCGCCGAGGTCGACCACGCGCGCGCCCGCCGGGACGTCGGCCGCACCGACCGACACGATGCGATCGCCGCGCACGACTACCACGCCGCCATCTTTCAGCGTGCCGTCCCTGGCGTCGAAGATATGGGCGGCCTTGAGGACGATGGTCTCCGGCGGCGCGCTCTGCGCTCCGGCGAGCGGCGCGAGCGCCAGCAGAGCTGCCGCCAGGGCGGCCGGTGCAGGGGGAATCTTCGCCATTCTCATTTTTGTCTCCCTTCGGTTTTCACGTCGTGTGCTCGACCGCGAAGTGCGCCAGCGCGGCGAGCCCGTTCTTGTAAGAGGAGTCGCGCAGCACCGTGAGCGCGCCGAGCGCCGCGTCGGCCTCGCCGCGCGCCAGCCGGGCCGCATAAGCGAGGCCGCCGGTGGACTCGATGGCATCGATCACCGGGCCGAGCTGTCCGCGGCCGCCATTCTTGATGGCCTCGCGGATCGCCGCGCGCTGCGCTTCGCTCCCATGCCTGAGTGCGTGAATCAGCGGCAGCGTCGGCTTGCCTTCCGCCAGGTCGTCGCCGAGGTTCTTGCCGCGCTCGGCCGGGCTCGAGCGGTAATCGAGCACGTCGTCGACCAGCTGGTAGGCGGTGCCGACGTGGCGCCCATAGGCGGCGAGCGCAGTGCGGATGCCCGGCCCTGCATCGGACAGCACCGCCGCGACCTCGGCACCCGCCTGGAAGAGCCGGGCGGTCTTGCGGTAGATCACTTCGAGATAGCGCTGCTCGGTGGTGTCCGGATCGTGCGCGTTCATGAGCTGCAGCACTTCGCCTTCGGCGATGACGTTGGTCGCCTCCGCCATGATCTCCATGACCGGCTGCGAGGCGAGCGCGGCCATCATCTGGAAGGCGCGTGAGTAGACAAAGTCTCCGACCAGTACGCTCGCCTGGTTGCCGTAGACCTCGTTCGCAGTGTGGCGCCCGCGGCGGAGCGAGGAGCCGTCGACCACGTCGTCGTGCAGCAACGTCGCCGTGTGGATGAACTCGATGAAGGCCGCGGCTTCGACGTGCCGATCGCCGTCATGGCCGCAGGCACGTCCCGCGAGCACCACCAGCAGTGG
>JASHVF010000355.1 GCA_030039615.1 Gammaproteobacteria bacterium
CCCGCTCGCCGGCACGCACGGCGCGCAGGCACCGCCCTCCGCGCCAGCTCCTGCGGAGGGCGCCATGGCCGCGCTCGCGAGCGGATCGGCCGGCGAGCCGACGAGCTCGAGTCCGAAGGTGAGCGCCGCGCCGGCAGCGGCCGAGGCTGCGGCGGCCTCCGCGGCGGATCAGGCGGCGAACCCCGATGACTTCGCGCCGGCCGCCGAGCCGGCCCCGTCGGGAGGTCTCGGCCGCGTCAGACGCGGCACGGACAGCGGCGTACCTCTCTACCAGGAGCTCGCCGCCACGCCCAACACCCAGCTGCCGCAGCTGCACCTCGATCTGCATGCGTACGCGGACCGGGTGGAGGACCGCTGGGTGATGATCAACATGCACAAGCTCCACGAAGGCGACTCGCTCGAGGGCGTGCACGTCGAGCACATCACCCCGGACGGCGCGGTGCTCTCCTTCCAGGGGTCGCAGTTCCTGCTGACGCAGGACTGAGGTGCCGCGGAACCGCTTCACAACTTGAACCAGTTCACAGAATGAGCTTCACAGAATCCGTCGGTCGGGGACGACAGCCGTGCCGCTCTGCGTCATCGTTCGCGGATGAGCGCCCGACGCGATTCGCCACCGGCTCGCATGCTGATCGTGGAGGACGACGTACGCTACGCGGAGTGGCTGCGTCACCACCTCGACGTGCTGTGCCCGCGCGCCAGCGTCAGCGTGCTGAACCTGCCGGAATTCGAGCGCTGGTGCAGCACCTTCTCCGGTCGTGACTGCGACCTGCTGCTCCTGGTGTGTCGTTTCGGGGGCAGCCCCGAGGACCCCGATTCGCCGGGCTTAGCACTCCTGCGCCGTCTGCGCGACCAGCCGGCGGCGCCCTCGGTCATCGCGATCGCCGACGACGGCAACGAGCTCACCGCGGTGCGCGCGCTGCAGCTCGGCGCGCTCGACTACCTGCCGAAGAAGCTGCTCACCCCCGAGCGCCTCAGTACCGCGGTGCGCGTGGCACTGCGCCGCGTGGAGCGGCGCGTGGCACGGCGTCTCGCGAGTCTCGCGCACATCGAGCATGACCGGGCGGCGCAGGCCGCCAAGAGCGCCGCCGAAGCCCCCGCGGGCGGCGCCCCGGGGCGCGTCGGCGACACCGTCGCGGGCGTCGTGCCGACCGGGGTCGTGCCGCAGGCTGTCGACCCGGCACCCACCTCGGCCACCGAGGCGCTGCAGCCTCCGGGCGTGGTGGCGCTGCTCACCGCGACGCCGCCGAGCGAGGACTTCATTCCCGGCTACACGCTGCGCGTCAAGGTCGGCGAGTCGGAGAAGGCGGCGGTCTATCTCGCCACCAGCGCCACACGCGGCCACAACGTGGCGCTCAAGGTGGCCAAGACGCTGCGCGACGAAGCGGCCGGACGACAGTTTCTCGAGCGCGAGTACACCGCGGTGCTCGCCATCAAGAGCCCGCTGGTGGTCGAGATCTACGACTACGGCGTGCACGCGGGCTTCGAGTACCTAGCGATGGAGTACCTGCCGCGCGGCGACCTGAAGGCGCGCATCCAGCGCGGCGTCAGCGAGCGCGAGTCGCTCAACTACGTGCTGCACATCGCTGAGGCGCTGCAGGTGGTGCACCAGGCGGGCCTGGTGCACCGGGACCTGAAGCCGCCGAACGTCATGCTGCGCGAGAACGACGCGGTGGCGCTGATCGACTTCGGCCTGGCGCGGCAGATCGACGGCGGTACCACCAGCATGCAGACCGGTCAGACCGGCGTACTGCGCGGCTCGCCTTACTACATGAGTCCGGAGCAGGCGCTCGGCGACGTGCTCGATGCGCGCTCCGACTTCTACTCGCTCGGCATCATCCTCTACGAGATGCTGAGCGGCCAGAAGCCCTACACGGGCGGCACGGCACTCGACGTGCTGCAGCAGCACGTGAGCGCGCCGCCCCCGCAGCTGCCGCAGTCGCTCGAGCGCTACCAGCCGCTGCTGGCGCGCCTCGTCGCCAAGCAGCGCGGCGAGCGCTTCGCGACCGCCGCCGAGATCATCACCGCGGTCAATGAGCAGCTCGCGGCGCTGCCGGCCGCCGAGCAGCAATCGACCGCCGCGTAATCCACGCCTACGCGATCGGCCTGGCCGAGCTGGCGCGCTCCTGCCGGCGGCCGAGCGCCAGCGCGAGCACCGCCCACAATGCCGAGATCGCCGCGCCGCACCAGAATACGGTGCTGATTCCGGCGCCGAGACCCGAGGTCAGCCCCTTGTAGAGCGCGGCGCTGGTCGCATCGCCGCCGCGATAGACGAAGGTGTCGATCAGGCTCTTCGCCTTGTACTTTTCCTCGCGTGTCACGACGGTGTAGAGCGAGTCACGGCATGGGCGGCTGATGGCGTAGTCGCCGACGCGACGCGCCGCGAGTAGCACCACCACCGGCATGAACGTCGGAACGATCGCAACCATTGAGTAGCCGACCACCATCATGGCCGGCACCGACACCAGCATCGCCGTCAGGCCGAACCACTTGAAGAGTCGACCGAAGACCAGCAGCTGAATGACAAAGGCCCCGCCCTGGACGCACAGGTCGACGGTCGCGAAGAACCGTGTCTGCTCGTCGCGCGAGCTGAGAGCCTTGGCCACCAGCGATTGCTGCTCCAGATACAGGAACGTCGTCACCCAGGTGAGCAGCAGAACAAACGTGGCGATTCCCAGCAGGTATGGAGAGCGAACCACCTGTCGGAACGCGGCGAATGCACCGCCGCCGAGCGCGCGATCGGGGGCGGCGTCCGCGACGCCGCTTTGCAGCCGCTGCCAGGCGATTACACGTGTCATGAACACCAGTGACAGCAACAGTAGGCCGGCGGAGATTGGCAGGAGGTTGATGGTGCCCAGCGGCACGGCCAGATAACGATCGATGAAAGGCCCGATGAACCCGCCGGTGCTCGCGCCCGCGGCTATGAAGCCGAACATGCGGCCCGCTTGCTCGCGGTTGAACACATCCGCCATCAGGCTCCAGAACGCCGCAACCACGAACAGGTTGAAGACGCTCACCCACACGAAGTAAGCGCGCGCGATCCAAGTGTGGTCGTGCTCGAGGCGAAACCAGACGTAGAAAATAACCAGGTTGGCTGCGAAGAAGCCGTACACC
>JASHVF010000356.1 GCA_030039615.1 Gammaproteobacteria bacterium
CCGCTGCGGCCCCCGGTCGGCCGCTCGGGCCGTGCCGAGCCCGGGCGCCAGTCCTACAGCATCGCCGCGGTGAATGAGTTCGATCCGCTGTTCGACGACATCTATCAGTTCTGCGAGGACCAGGAGATCGAGATCGATACCCTGATCCACGAGGACGGCCCGGCGCAGATGGAGATCAACCTGATCCACGGCCAGCCGCTCGATCTGGCCGACCAGGCGTTTCTCTTCAAGCGCACGGCGCGCGAGGCGGCGCTGCGCCACAAGATGTACGCCACCTTCATGGCGAAGCCGCACGCCAAGGAGCCCGGCAGCGCCATGCACATCCACCAGAGCGTGGTGGACATGAAGACGCGCAAGAACATCTTCTCCAATGCCGACGGCACGCCCTCGACGCTGTTCTTCAATCACATCGGCGGCCTGCAGCGCTACCTGCCGGCGGCGATGGCGCTGTTCTGCGCCAACGTGAACTCCTATCGACGCCTGACGCGCTACCTCTCGGCCCCCATCAACGTGCACTGGGGTTACGACAACCGCACCGCGGGCCTGCGCGTGCCGATGTCGGATGCGCAGGCGCGGCGCGTCGAGAACCGCGTCGGCGGCGCCGACGCCAACCCCTACATCGCGATTGCCGCCTCGCTCGCCTGCGGCTATCTCGGCATGATCGAGGGCATCCAGCCGTCGGATCCGATCGTCGGCAGCGCCCACGACCTGCCGTTCGGGCTGCCGCGCTCGCTCGATGAGGCGCTGCGCGAGCTGCGCGCCTGCGAGCCGCTGGTCAAGCTCCTCGGCGAGCCCTTCATCGAGGCCTTCACGATCGTCAAGCAGGCCGAGTACGAGGTGTTCCTGCAGGTGATCAGCTCCTGGGAGCGCGAGCACCTGCTGCTGAATGTCTAGCTGCCGGTGTGCCTGCGCGTCGTGCCCGCGGCCCTTTGCGCAGGCCGGGCGATATATAAGAATGAGTCGTGAGTAGCGCTTCCCGACTCCCGGGTCTCGTGCTGTGCTGTGCCGCCGCGCTCGCCGCGGCCTGCTCGGGGCGTCAGGACCATGGACCGCGCGCCTCGGAGTCCGAGCGCGTCCTCAACGTCGACAACTGGTCCGACTACATCCAGCCGAGCGTGATCGCGGACTTCGAGAAGGAGTACGGCATCCACGTCAACTACGACGTGTTCGACTCCAACGAGATCCTCGAGACCAAGCTCCTCACCGGCCACACCAACTACGACGTGGTGGTGCCGTCCGGCCCGTTCCTCGAGCGCCAGATCCAGGCCGACATCTACCAGAAGCTCGACAAGGCGCAGCTGCCGAACCTGAAGAACGTCGACCCGGACGTGGCGCGCGCCGAAGCGCTCTACGACCCCGGCAACCAGTACAGCGTCGACTACATGTGGATCACCTCCGGCGTCGGCTATAACGTCGCCGAGATCCGCGCGCGCATGCCCGATGCGCCGGTCGACAGCTGGCGCATGCTGTTCGACCCGGCGGTGGCCGCGCACTTCAGCGATTGCGGCATCTCGATCCTCGATGCGCCGTCCGAAGTGGTCGCCACGGTGCTGCTCTACCTCGGCCGCAACCCCGGCAGCAACTCGCCCGAGGATCTCAAGGCGGCCGAGGCGGTGCTCAAGTCGATCCGGCCCTTCGTGCGCATGATCGACTCCTCGCGCTACATCGACAGCCTGGCCAACGGCGACCTGTGCCTCGCCATGGGCTGGTCGGGCGACGTCAAGCAGGCGCACGACCGTGCGCAGGAGGCGGGCAAGGGCGTCGACGTCGCCTATTCGATCCCGAAGGAGGGCGCCATCGCCAACTACGACGTCATGGCGATCCCGGCCGACGCCCCGCACGTGCGCAACGCGCATCTGTTCATCGACTTCCTGCTGCGCCCGGACATCGCCGCCCGCAACTCCAATCTCATCAAGTACGCTAACGCGGTGAGCGCAGGCATCCAGCCCCTCGATCCCGCGGTGGTGAACGACCCCGGGGTGTATCCGCCGCCCGAGGTGCGCGCGCGCTTGAGCCCCGAGCGTGCCCGCCCCGCCGACTACCAGCGACTCCTCACCCGCATGTGGACGCGGTTCAAGACCGGAAGGTAATTTTCGCCCGTGAACGCCCAACCTCAACCCGCCTACGCCGCTGCCGCCCCCGCCGCTGCCGCCGACTCCGCCTACGTCCGCATCCGCGACGTCAGCAAGAAGTTCGGCGACTTCACCGCCGTCGACCACGTGTCGCTCGACATCCGCCGCGGCGAGATCTTCTGCCTGCTGGGGGGCTCGGGCTCGGGGAAAACCACGCTGCTGCGCATGCTGGCCGGCTTCGAGACGCCGACCACCGGCAGCATCGAGATCGACGGCCAGGACCTCTCGCGCGTGCCGCCGTACGAGCGCCCGGTGAACATGATGTTCCAGTCGTACGCGCTCTTTCCGCACATGAGCGTCGAGAAGAACGTCGCCTTCGGCCTCGAGCAGGAGGGCCTGAAGCGCGACGCCATCCGCCGCCAGGTGGGCGAGATTCTCGAGATCGTCCGCATGGAGGGCTTTGGCGCCCGCAAGCCCCACCAGCTGTCCGGCGGACAGCGCCAGCGCGTGGCGCTGGCGCGCGCCCTGGTCAAGCGCCCGAAGCTGCTGCTGCTCGATGAGCCGCTCGCGGCGCTCGACAAGAAGCTGCGCGAGCATACCCAGTTCGAGCTGCTCAACATCCAGCAGCGCCTCGGCGTCACCTTCATCGTCGTGACGCACGACCAGGAGGAGGCGATGACGCTCGGCACGCGGCTCGGGGTCATGAACCAGGGCCGCATCGTGCAGGTGGGCACGCCGGCCGACATCTACGAGTCCCCCGCCACGCGCTTCGTCGCCGATTTCATCGGCTCGGTCAACATGTTCGAGGGCCAGGTGTACGAGAACGGCGCCGATGGCCTCTGCATCAGGAGCGCCGATCTCGGCTGCACGGTGCGCGTCGAGCGCGCCGGCGGCGGCGCCCGCGGCGCGACCGTCTGGACCGCCATCCGCCCGGAGAAGATCCAGATCGCGCGCGCCGCGCCCGATGGCGCCGACGGCGCGCCGGCCGAGAACCAGGCGCGCGGTACCGTGAAGGAGATCGCCTACATGGGCGACATGTCGATCTACCTGGTGCGCCTCGATTCCGGCAGCATGGTGCGGGTGACGCTGCCGAACGTGATGCGCGGCGGCGAGCGTCCCATCGGGCGCGAGGAGCGGGTGTCGCTCACCTGGCACGGCTCGAGTCCGGTGGTGCTGTCGGAGTAGGAGACCGCGGTGCGCCTCTCGCAAGCCATGGGCCGGCGGTTGATCGCGGCGGTGCCGACGCTGTGGCTGCTGCTGCTGTTCCTGATCCCCTTCATCATCGTCTTCCGCATCTCCTTCTCCGAGGTGCGCCTCGCGATCCCGCCGTACACGCCGCTGCTCGCCTGGCATCACGGCACGCCGCACTTCGAG
>JASHVF010000357.1 GCA_030039615.1 Gammaproteobacteria bacterium
GATGTCGGCCCACCCGCGCACCCGGCGGTCCGAATGCGGCGCCGCCACCCGGGCAGGGACCGGGCGCCGCCGGCCGATGAGCCCCGCCGCACGCAGCTCGCCGAACACGATCGCCGCGGTCAACACCGCGAGCAGCACGAGGGCCGCGACGCGCAGCCCCGCGAGCGTACCCTCAGGGATCGAGAGCCGCGCCAGGAGCCGCTGCAGCCAGCCGTTGTCGCTCGGCGCGGGAGGTCGGGTGAGCACATCGTGCAGCCAGGCCTTGAAGCGCGCCCACCAGCCGCGGTGCTCGGCGGCGGAGTAGTCGCGCAGGCTCGCGAGTACCGGTGCAAGCCGCTCGATGCGCGGCTGCTGAGCGCCGCCGGCGCGGTGCGACTCGCGCACGATCAGCGTGCGCAGCTCGCGCAGACCGCGGCCCGAGAGGCCGTTGTCCGGCTTGTTCCAGTCACTCGGCAGCCACGCGCCCCACGGACTCGCCCTGAGGCTCGGCGCGAGATCCGGGCAGAGCGCGGCAACCTTCGCATAGCCGACATCGAGCTGCGGGTCCAGCTGCCGGATGCAGCTATCGAGTGCCGCGAGCGCATCGCGCGCCGCGACGGCCGGCGCCGCGGACAGCATCAGCACGAGCGCCAGCAGGGCGCGGCTCATGGTCACCCGGCGGCGGCGAGTCTCAATGCGAGGTCGGCGCCTTCCTTGCGTACCGAGAGGTCGCCGTACACCGCCAGCATCAGGGCGCTGTAGAACGGCGCGGCGATCGCGCCGAGCACCACCACCACCACGCTCATGACGGCCGCCATCACCACCACGTCCCCGTGGGCGAGCACGGCGGCGACCGCGGTTCCGAGCAGGGTGGCGATGAAATAGAAGACGACCAGGATCACCAGCGCGACCGAGTAGATCACGAACAGCCGCCAGAAGCTCCCCGAGGTCAGGCGCCAGCTGTAGCCCAGGCTCGCGAGCGGCCCGCGGTCGGTGAGCACGTAGACGACCGTCGAGCATATCCAGCGGATCACGATCCACGAGACGGCGAGCAGCGCGATCAGGGCGAAGATCACCGCGCTCCAGGCGGCGCCCTGGCCCGCTCCGGCACCGAAGCCGCGCAGCGCCCCGAGCGGCAGCGCCACCGCGATGATCACCGGGATCATGGTGGCCAGCATCGCGAGCATCATCACGATGACGATGAGCACGACGCCCGGGACGCGCGCCGCTCCCCGCCGCAGCTCCTCGCCCGCGGCGGTTTCCTGCCCGCGCACCAGCGCGTACTGCCGCAGCATCACGGCATTGGCGAACAGCAGCGCCAGGAACAACCCCACGATATAGCTCAGCCAGAAGATGCGGTCCTGCACCAGCGCGAGCCTCGAGGCGGGATCCACGCGCAGCCTGCCGTTCTTCGCCAGGTCGTAGAGGTTCGGCAGCTGGCCAAGGATCACACCGGCAATCCCGTACGGCAGGCACTTCACCAGCGTCGCGCCGAAGATGCGGAAGGCGGAGTCCAGGATCTCGCCGACCGACTGCGGACGCGACGGCGGATAGAGTATGTTGGCCATGGTGCGATTTTACCGGGCTCCGGCACGGGTATGACAGCGAATTCAACCTTGGGAGAGCTGCTCGAGACCGGCGCCGGGCGGTTGTCCACGGCCCCGGCGCTCGCCTCCGGCGGCACGCCCGACCTCGATGCGGAGTTGCTGCTCGCCCATGTTCTCGGCATCACGCGCGCGCGGCTCAGGTCCCATGCGGAGGACCCGGTGGGAGCGGGCGCGGTGCACCGCTTCCTCGAGCTGCTGGTGCGGCGCGCCAGCGGCGAGCCCCTCGCCTATCTCACCGGCCGGCGGGAGTTCTGGTCGCTCGATCTCGCGGTGACGCCGGCGGTGCTGATTCCGCGCCCTGAGACCGAGCTGCTGGTGGAGCGGGCGCTGGCGCTCGCCCCCGACACGCCGTGTCGCGTGGCGGACCTCGGCACCGGCTCGGGAGCCATCGCGCTGGCGCTGGCGCAGGAGCGGCCGCAATGGCGCATTGTCGCCACCGACGTCTCCGCGGCGGCGCTGGCCGTGGCGCGCGCCAATGCCGCGCGGCTCGGACTCGCGCGCGTCGAGTTCCTGGCCGGCAGCTGGTTCGCGCCGCTCGCGGAACGCCGTTTCGAGCTCATCGTGAGCAATCCGCCGTACGTGGCGGCCGACGATCCGGCGCTCGCCGACCCGGCGCTGATGCGCGAGCCGCGGCTCGCGCTCACGCCGGGGACGGACCCGCTCGCGCACCTGCGCATCCTGGCGCGCGGCGCCGCAGCCCACCTCGCTGCGGGCGGCTGGCTGCTGCTCGAGCATGGCGCGACGCAGGGGGAGGCGGTGCGGGCCGAGCTTGTCGCCGCGGGCTTCGCTCACGTACGCTCGCACCCCGATCTCGCGGGACACGAGCGTATGACGGAAGGACAACGATGATCAGGTTCGAGACTTCGCACGGCGGCTTCACGGTCGAGCTGTTTCCCAAGGAGGCGCCGGCCACCGTGGAGAACTTCCTCAAGTACGTCGACGACGGCTTCTTCGACGGCACCATCTTCCACCGCATCGTGCCGGGCTTCGTGATCCAGGGCGGCGGCCTCACCACCGACTTCGATAACAAGAAAACCCGCGCCCCGATCAGGAACGAGGCGCAGAACGGCCTCAAGAACACCCGCGGCTCGCTCTCCATGGCGCGCACCAGCGACATCAACAGCGCCACCTCGCAGTTCTTCGTGAACCTGAGCGATAACGCCTTCCTCGATCACGGGCCGCGCGACTACGGCTACGCGGTGTTCGGCCGGGTGACCGACGGCATCGAGGTCATCGACAGGATCGCCAAGGTCGCGACCGGCCGCCGCAAGGGTTACCAGGACGCCCCGCTCGAGGACGTGGTGATCGTCTCGGCGCGCCGCCTCGAGCCCAGGTAGTCGCAAGCGCTGGACGTGCCGCACCGCGGCTCGATCGCCCGCCGGCTGCTCAAGATCGCGGGCGCCGTCGCGCTCGGCTGGCTGCTCGCCACCGCGATCCCGGTGCTGGTGCTGCGCTGGCTGCATCCGCTGACCAGCGCCTTCATGCTCGAGGCCGCCGCCGACGCCGCGTTCGCCGGCGAGCGCCGCTACCACACCGACTATCGCTGGGTGAGTCTCGAGCAGATCTCGCCGCACGCGGCGATCGCGGTCATCGCCTCCGAGGACCAGCAGTTCCCGTTCCACGCCGGCTTCGACTTCGACTCGATCCGCGAGGCGGTGCGCGCGAGCGAGCGCGGCAAGCGCCTGCGCGGCGCCAGCACCATCTCGCAGCAGGTGGCCAAGAACCTGTTCCTGTGGCCAGGCCACAGCTTCGTGCGCAAGGGACTGGAGGCGTACTTCACGGTGCTGATCGAGACGCTCTGGCCCAAGGAGCGCATCCTCGAGATGTATCTCAACCTCGCCCAGTTCGGCGACGGGGTATACGGGGTGCAGGCGGCCGCGGAGCGCTTCTGGCGCAAGCCCGCGCTGCGCCTCACGTCGGCGGAAGCCGCGCTGCTCGCGGCCGTGCTGCCGAATCCGCACCTCATGCATCCCGACCGGCCTTCGCGCTACGTGCTCGAGCGGCAGGCGTGGATCCTCGGGCAGATGCGCGGCCTCGGCGGCGCCGGCTACCTGCGGGCGGTGGAGAAGGAGCGTTAGCTGTGTTTAACATGCAACGTTGCCAAGGAGCCGCCACCATGGGCGAGCAGCTGCTGAGCCGACGACAGTTCACCGCGCGCTGCGCCGCTTTCGGCTTGTCGTTGCCCGCCTTGAGCCCGGCGCTGGCTGCCGCCCAGACGCTCGGCGGCACCACGGCCCCGACGCCTGCCGCGCGGACGGTGAGGCTTCCCGACGGCACTGCCGTGCCGGCACTCGGTCAGGGCTGCTGGCATCTCGGTCAGGGAAGACACCCGCCCGAGGTCGAGGAGGAGGCGCTGCGCACCGGCTTCTCGCTCGGCCTGACGCTGCTCGATACCTCTGGAAACTACGGCGGCGGCCGCTCCGAGCGGCTGCTGAGCCACGTGCTGGCCGGTCAGCGCGAGCGCATCTTTCTGGTGTCGAAGGTGGAACGCGATGAGATCGGCGGCGATGGCATCGCGCGTGCCTGCGCGGCGAGCCTCGCGCGCCTCGGCACCGACTACCTGGATCTCTATCTGCTGCATTGGGACGTTCCGAGCGACCAGTTTCCCCCGCTGGTGGCGGCATTCGAGCAACTGCGCCGCGAGCGCAGGATCCGCGCCTGGGGCGTCTCCAACTTCAACGTCCGCCAGATGCAGGACCTGCTGCGTGTTCCCGACGCCCATCGCTGCGCGACCAATCAGGTGCCCTACAGTCTCAACAACCGCCGCATCGAACGCGAGCTGCTGCCGTGGTGCCGAGAGCACCACATACCGGTCATGGCCTACTCGCCACTCGGGGGCGACAACAGGCTCGTGATCGCTGACCCGACGCTGGCGCAGCTCGGCGCCGCCCACGGTTGCGCGGCGGCCGCGGTAGCGCTCGCCTGGGTGATTCGCAGCGGCAGCGTCATCGCGATACCCGAAGCCGGCTCGCCGGCGCACGTGCGGGAAAACGCCGCGGCGCTCTCCCTGCAGCTCACCGCAGCGGACCTCCAGACCCTCGACAGGGCGTTCCCCGCCTGAGAGAAGAGCGTTATGCCCAATGCAATGCTGACCACCCGGACCACGCGCGCCATCCTCGGACTCATGATGGTCGCCACGGCGCTCGGCGCGCGCGCACAGTCGCCGGCAGCGACCCTGGCGCGCTATCCGACGCTGCACGGCGACAGCGTCGTCTTCGTCGCGCACGACAACCTGTGGTCGGTGCCGCGCACCGGCGGCGCCGCGACCCGCCTGACCTCGGACGCAGGCCGCGACGTGATGCCGCGCTTCTCGCCCGACGGCCGCTGGCTCGCCTTCACGGGCGAGTACCAGGGCAACCGCGACGTCTACGTCATGCCCGCCACCGGCGGCGCGGCGCGGCGTCTGACCTTCACCTCGGACGTCGTGGGCGAGGCGCCGCTGCGCTGGGGGCCGAACAACCTCGTGATCGGCTGGACGCCCGACTCGCAGAACGTCATTTTCCTCACCAGGCGCGTGGCCTGGAATTCCTGGCTCAACATTCCCTTCAGCGTGCCGCTCGCGGGCGGTCTGGCGCAGCAGCTGCCGCTCGATCGCGGCGGCTTCATGAGCTACAGCCCGGACGGCCAGCAGATCGCCTACACGCGCATCTTCCGCGACTTCCGCACCTGGAAGCGCTACCAGGGGGGCCTGGCGCAGGACATCGACATCTACGACTTCAAGACCCACGAGCTCCGGCGCGTGACCGACTGGCCGGGCACCGAGACCTCGCCCATGTGGTACGGGAAGACCATCTACTTTCTCGCCGACCACGACGCCCTTCAGCGCCGCAACATCTGGGCCTACGATCTGACGAGCGGCGCATTCCGCCAGATCACGCACTACAGCGACTACGACATCGACTTCCCGAGTCTCGGCGACGGCGCGGGTGGCGAGGCCGGCATCGTCTTCCAGCAGGGCGGACGGCTGCATGTCATCGACCTGCCGTCCGAGCAGCTGCACGACCTCGAGATCAGCGTGCCCGACGACGGCACGCGCACCGGGCCGCAATGGGTCGATGCCCACAACACGCTGCGCGAGATGGACACCGCGCAGCAGCCCGATTTCGACGTCGCGCCGAACGGCGCGCGCGCGGTGTTCTCCGCGCGCGGCGATCTCTTCACGCTGCCGGCCGAGCACGGCAACACCCGCAACCTCACGCAGACCTCGAATGCGGACGAGGATCATCCGAGCTGGTCGCCCGATGGCAGGACGATTGCCTACACGACCGATATCTCCGGCGAGCAGCAGATCGCCGTGCGCCCCGCCGAGGGCGGGCCCGAGCGGCTGCTGACGCACTTCGAGCGCGGCTTCTTCTACCGGCCGCGCTGGTCGCCGGCCGGCGACCGGCTGGCATTCACCGACAACGAGCATCGGCTCTGGGTCGTGCCGCTCTCGGGTGGCGAGCCGGTGCAGGTGGCGCAGGATCGCTACAACGAGATGCACGATCAGGCCTGGTCCCCGGACGGACGCTGGCTGGCCTACAGCGTCACTGCGCCGAATCAGCTGACGCGGCTGTGGCTCTACAACCTCGAGAGCCGCAAGGCCACGCTGGTGAGCGACGGCCGCTCGAGCGATTCCTCGCCCGAGTTCGATCCGGGCGGCAAGTACCTGCTGTTCCTTTCCAGCCGCCACGAGAACCCCACCGTCAGCCAGTCGGAGTTCAACGTCGCGACGCTGCGGATGGTGGGCGTGTACGTCGCGACGCTGAAGCGCGACGCGGCCTCGCCGTTCGCGCCGCGCTCCGACGAGGGAGTGGAGAGCAAGGACGACTCCGGGGAAGCCGCCCACGGAGCGGAGAGCGACAAGGGCGGCAAGCCGAGCAAGCCCGAGCCGCCCAAACCGGTCGAGATCGACCTCGACGGCCTGATGGCGCGCGCGGTGCCGCTGCCGGTCCCGGCGGCCAACATCACCGGGCTCGATGTGCGCAAGGACAAGATCTACTACTACACTACCCCCGATCAGACGTTCGAGGGTCCGCTGCCGGGGGACAAGCCGGCACTGCACGTCTACGATCTCAAGGAGCGCAAGGACGCCACGGTCGTCGAGGGCCTGAGCTCCTACGCGCTGTCCGCGGACGGCAAGAAGGTCCTCTATCACCAGGAGAAGGACTTCTTCATTGCCGATGCGGTGGCGGATGCCGCCAAAGCCAAGGATGGTCCGAAGAAGCTCGATCTCTCCCACATGCGCGTGCTGGTGAGCCCGCCGGCGGAGTGGGCCGAGATGTTCAACTCCGCGTGGCGGCTCGAGCGCGACTTCTTCTACAGCAACAGGATGAACGGCGTCGACTGGCCGGGCGTGCGCGCCTCCTATGCGAAGCTCCTGCCGCTGGTGGGATCGCGCGGCGACCTCAACTACCTGATCGGCGAGATCCAGGGCGAGCTCGGCAACTCCCACACCTATGTCGGCGGGGGTGATGAGATGCCCGAGGAGCGGCGCGCACCGACCGCCTTCCTCGGCGTCGACTTCGCGCTCGATGCCGCCTCCGGGCGCTACCGTCTCGCGACCATCTATCCGGGGGACAACACCCGCGCGGCCTACCGCGCACCGCTCGCGCAGCCGGGGATCGACGTGAAGGCCGGCGACTACCTGCTGGCCATCGACGGCACGGAGCTGCGCGCTCCGCTCGATCCCTACAGCCTCCTGGTGGGCAAGCAGGACTTCACCGTGCGGCTCGCGGTCGCGGACTCCGCCACCGGCAAACGCCGCGAGGTGGTCGTGCAGCCGGTGAAGACCGAGCTGTCGCTGCGCGAGCAGGCGTGGATCGATCACAACCGGGAGCTGGTGGACAAGGCCTCGGGCGGCCGGGTCGCCTACATCTACCTGTCCGACATGGAGGCGCTCGGCATCGCGCAGTTCGTGCGTCAGTTCTACGCGCAGATCGACAAGCAGGCGCTCATTCTCGATGAGCGCTGGAACGGTGGCGGCAACGTCGACCAGATCGTGCTCGAGCGGCTGCGGCGCGT
>JASHVF010000358.1 GCA_030039615.1 Gammaproteobacteria bacterium
TGCAGGCGACGGCGCAGGGCATGCTCGGCGACCTCGACAAGAATCGCGACGCCTACCGGCACGACCCGGCCAAGGTCGGGCAGCTGGTCGACAAGTACCTGATGCCGCACTTCGACATCGATACCTCGGCGCGCGTGGTGCTGGGCCTGTACTGGCGCAACGCCACCGCCGACCAGCGCGAGCGCTTCGTCAAGGCGTTCGAGCACTCGCTGCTCACGAACTACGGCGATGCGCTGATCGAGTTCACCGCCGACCGCCTCAAGATCTATCCGAGCCGCGTCGAGCCCGGAGCCGCCACCGCGACGGTGCGCACCGAGGTGCGGCGCAGGAACGGCGACGTCGTCTCGGTCAACTACTCGCTGCGCATGACGCCACAGGGCTGGAAGGCGTGGGACGTGGTAATCGACGGCATCAGCTACGTAAAGAGCTACCGCGAGGACTTCGGCGCGCAAATCGAGAGCGAGGGTCTCGAGACGGTGATCAAGCGGCTCGAGTCGGGCGAGAAGCCCGGCGCGATCTCCAGGCAGACGAGCTGAGCAAATGAGCACCGCGCGCACCACCGCGCCGGCCTTCGATCTGACGACCGGGCCATTCAATCTGGTCGCGGGCGAGGGCGGGCAGCTGCGGGCCGAGGGCCCGCTGACCTTCGCGAGTGCGCGCCACGCGCGCGAGCTCGGCCTCGCCGCCATCAGGGGCGGCGGGCAGGGAGCGCTGCTGATCGACTGCCGCGGCGTCACCGCCTCCGACAGCGCGGGACTCGCCGTGCTCGTCGACTGGCTGGCGGCCGCCCGGGCGGGCAAGCACGCGCTGCGCTTCGCACACGTGCCGCAGGGCCTCGTGGCGCTCGCCCGGATCAGCGAGGTGAGCGAGCTGCTCGAGCGCGGCGTGTAGCGCGCCGCAGGCCGCCTCGGCTCACTTCGGGGGCGCCGGCTCGTCCTTCGGCGGCGCCGGCGGCGTCGGCTCGATGCCCGACTCCTCGAGCATCTTCTGCTCCTCGTCCTCCTCGCTCTTCGAGCTGCCGCCGCGCACCTTGAACTCGCGGTTCTGCAGGTAGGCGTTGCGGATGAAGGCGTAGGGGTCATAGGCGCCCTGCAGCACGCCCTCGGCATCGAGCAGGTGCGCGCGCGTGTCGATGAAGCCGAGGGTCCAGAGCCCGTAGCCCCACCAGGGATTGCGGATATAGGTGCGCGGGTCGCTGAACACGTCGCCGGCCCGGCCGAAGGTGTCGCGCACGTCGCTCGGACCGAGGAACGGCAGCATCAGATAGGGCCCGGGCTTCACGCCCCACTTGCCGAGCGTCTGGCCGAAATCGCGGTCGCCGCGCTCGAGCCCCATCGCGGTTGCCGGATCGAACAGCCCGCCGATGCCGATGACCGTGTTGACGAGCAAGCGGCTGGTGTCGCGCACGAAGGGCGTGAACCGCCCCTGCAGCAGGTCGTTCAGCATCACCGTCGGGTAGCTGACATTGCTCAGGAAGTTGCTGACCCCGAGCTGCACCGCGTGCGGCGTGATCCTGCGATAGCCGCGTGCCACCGGCCTGACGACCGCGCGGTCGAGCTTGTCGTTGAAGGCGTAGGTCGCGCGGTTCATGCGTTCCCATGGATCGCGCACATCGGCGCGCGCAGGGGCGCGTGTCGCGCAGCCCGCGGCCAGCAACAACAGCAGTGCCGCGACACCGATACGGAGTGTTGGGCGCATGTCAGCCTCTAAGCGAGACCGGCCTGCATTGTAACAGCGGGCCAGGTGCGCTCCGCGCGGCTCTCTCGAACGGTGCAGGGTCAGTGAGGGCGGCCGCCGCCGCGCCCCTGTCCCTGGTCGGTGTTGTCGGTGAGCCGGGGCTTGCGCGTGCTGGCGAGGAACTCGCGCACCTCATCGAGGCGCGCCAGGAAGCGCTGGCGCTGGATGCCGCTCAGGCCGGGCGAGGCTAGCGCCAGCTGGATCTGCTGCATGGCGAGCTGCAGATCGCCGTTGGCGATCTGGTACTCGCCCATGTAGAAGTAGGCATCACCCGGGTCGCCCGCCGCGCTCGCCGCGAGCGCGGTGAGGCGGATCTGGTCGGGGGTCGGCGGTACGATGTTGAACAGGTCGAGCAGCATGGTATGGGCTTCCGCCGGGCGGCCGGCCGCCATGAGCGTCTCGGCGTAGCGCACCGTCACCGGCACGTTGCGCGGGAACAGCGTCTCGGCGTGCTTGAAGGTCGCGAGCGCATCCGTCAGGTGGCCGGCTTTGGCCTGCGCCTGCCCGAGCGCCGTGTACAGCAGCGTCAGCTGCTCGTGCTGCTGCACGAGCCTCTGCAGGATCCCGACCGACTCCCAGACTGCCGCCTGGTTGCCGCTCATGAGCGCGAGCGCCCGGCCGTACTCGTTGCCGAGGGTGTCCTCGCCGTTGGCGATCTTCTGCGCATACCACAGCGCCATGTCGGTGTCGCCGGTCGCCGTCAGCACGCGCACGCGCTCGCGAATCAGCTCGTAGCTCATGGAATCCTTGCCGTTGCGCGGCGGGAACTGCGCGGCGCGCGAGCGCTGCTCGGCGGCGCGGTCCATATCCATCGGGTGGTCGATCAGCATGGCCGGAATGTAGGTCGAGGCGAGGCCCTGCTGGCGCGCCATGGTCTCGAACATCGAGCCCATGCCGTAGGGATCCCAGCCGGCCGCGGCCAGATAGCCGATGCCGACGCGGTCCGCCTCCCATTCGTTGTCGCGCGTGAAGTTGATCTGGTGCTGCACCGCCATGCCCTGCGCCGCGATGATGGCGCCCTCGGTTGCCTGCCCGCCGCCGGCCAGCGCGCCGAGCAGGATTGCGCCGATCATGGCGGCCGCGGTGGTGAGGCTCTGCTTCTGCTGATCCGCCAGCATGCGGGCGATATGGTGCTGGGTGATGTGCGCCGTCTCGTGCGCCATGACGCCCGCGAGCTGGGACTCGTTCTCGGTGGCGAGGATCAACCCGGCGTAGATGAACACGTAGCCGGCGGTCACGGCGAACGCGTTGATCGTCATTTCCTTGATGACGTAATAGTGGAAGTACTCGCCGCCCATCTCGCTCTGCGAGGCGAGCCGCTGCCCGATGCCGTTGATGTACTCGTTGACCTCCGGATCCTCGAGCAGCGCGTTCTGATCACGCAGCTCGTGGGCCACCATCGCGCCGAGACGGAACTCGTCGTTCTTGGTGAGCACGGTCGAGGCGGGTCTGCCGAGGTCCGGGAGGTCGGAGCCCGAGGTCTGTCCGACCATGTCGAGCGGATTGGTAACCGCCGGCGTGCTCGGCGACTGTGCCGGCGCCGGCATCGGGGTCGTGGGCGATGGCGGCGGATCCGCGAAGGCCACGCTCGCGACCGTCAGCAAGGCGCTCAGCAGGGCGACTAGAACAGGGCGCATAAGCTCATTTTGACGCGCGTGCGCCGCGCAAGTTTCCCGGGGTTTACAGACATTTACAAAGGGCGCGGGCGGATTTTCCTGCCGCATCCCAAGGGTAGCGCGAATCGACCCGCGGGGGATCGGCTTTTGACAGAGCGGTCGCGGCCGGCGCCCGGGCGCTCCTCAGAGGATGTCGGAGGCGTAGTCGGCCAGCCGCGAGCGCTCGCCGCGCACCAGCGTCACGTGCCCGGAGTGCGTCCAGCCGCGGAAGCGGTTCACCGCGTAGGTCAGCCCCGAGGTCATCTCGGTGAGGTAGGGCGTGTCGATCTGCGCGATGTTGCCGAGGCAGGCGAGCTTGGTGCCCGGTCCGGCGCGCGTGATCAGGGCCTTCATCTGCTTCGGCGTCAGGTTCTGCGCCTCGTCCAGGATCAGGAAGCGGTTGAGAAAGGTGCGCCCGCGCATGAAGTTGAGCGAGCGGATCTTGATGCGGTTGCGCAGCAGGTCGTTGGTCGCGGCGCGGCCCCAGTTGCCGCCCTCCTGCGAGCCGGTGAGCACCTCGAGGTTGTCCATGAGCGCGCCCATCCACGGCTCCATCTTCTCCTCCTCGGTCCCCGGCAGGAAGCCGATGTCCTCGCCGAGGGGGATGGTGACGCGCGTCATGATGATCTCGACGAAGCGGTTGCTCTCGAGCGTCTGCATGAGGCCGGCGGCGAGCGCCAGCAGCGTCTTGCCGGTACCGGCGGGCCCGAGCACCGTGACGAAATCGATCTCCGGATCCATCAGCAGGTTGAGCGCGAAATTCTGCTCGCGGTTGCGCGCCGTCACTCCCCAGACGTTGTGGCGCTCGTTGCGGTAGTCGCGGGTGAGCTCGATGGTGGCGGTGTCGTCGCTGATCTTGCGCGCGATGCCCTCGATCCCCTCGGGCGTGTCCTCGAACAGCCCCTGGTTCGGCTGCCACTCACGCACCGCCGGACCGGTGATCTGGTAGAAGGTGCGGTCGCCTTCCTTCCAGGAGCGCATGTCCTTGCCGTGTTGCTCCCAGAAGTCCGCCGGCAGCGCCGTCATGCCGCTGTAGAGGACGTCGGAGTCCTCGAGGGTCTTGTCGCTGTAGTAGTCCTCGGCGTGCACCCCGAGCACCGCCGCCTTGATGCGCAGATTAATGTCCTTGGAGACCAGGATGACGCGCGCGTCCTGCTGCTCCTTCTGCAGCGCCAGCGTCTGCCCGAGGATCGCGTTATCACCGCTCTGTCCCGGCAGGCTCGCGGGCAGCACCGTCTCGAGCTGGCGCGTCTGGAAGAAGAGCCGCCCGCTGGAGGGGCGCTTGCCGTGATTGCCGGAGTAGCCGCTCGGGAGCTTCAGGCCATGGTCGATCTGCTCCTTGGTGACGTCGCGCATCATGTCATCGAGGAAGCGGCTCACCTGGCGCACGTTGCGCGAGGCCTCCGACAGCCCCTTCTTGTGCGCATCCAGCTCCTCGAGCACGACCATGGGCAGGTACACGTCGTGCTCCTCGAAGCGGAAGATCGCCGTGGGATCGTGCATCAGCACGTTGGTGTCGAGCACGAACAGACGGCGCCCGCCGCGCGGCCTGCCCTTCATGACGCGCGCCTCGCCCGAGGCTGCCGTGGGACCGGGTTCATAGACTCCGCGCTGCTTCAAGCACTGCCTCCGCGTGACCAGGGACCTTGACCTTGCGCCATTCCTGCCGGAGCTTGCCGTCGCCGTCGAGCAGGAAGGTACTGCGCTCCACCCCGAGGTACTTTCTGCCGTACAGGCTTTTCGGTTTTATGACGTCGAACAGCCGGCAGACCTTCTCGTCCGCATCGGCGAGCAGCGGGAACGGCAGCGATTCCTTCGCGGCGAACTTGTCGTGCGAGGCGACGGTATCGCGCGATACCCCGACCACCTCGACGCCCGCCTGGCGGAAGGCGCCGTGGAGATCGCGGAAGTCCTGCGCCTCGCGCGTGCAGCCCGAGGTCAGGTCGCGGGGGTAGAAGTAGATCACCAGCTTCCGGCCCGCCGCGTCCTTCAGGCTCCAGGTGCCGCCGCCGGTCGCCGGCAGGGTGAATGCGGGCACCTTGCTGCCAGTCTTGATCGCTCGCATCTCTTTCAGGACTTGACCGGCTCGAGGATGGCGTCGAGGTTGAGCGAGTCGCAGAATTCCATGAACTCCTCGCGCAGGTGTGCGACGTGAATGCGGCTGGGAACGTTGACGATCATCTGCACGGCGAACATCGGCGCGCCGGTGTGGGCCGCGGGGTAGCTGCGGGTCGAGGCCTCGGCGATGTCGATGCCGCGCGTGGCGAAGAATCCGGCGAGTCCCGACACGATTCCCGACTGATCGAGGCACACGACGTCGATCGAGTACGGCAGCATGTCGGTGCGCGCGGCGCGCGGCTCGGTGCGCCGCAGGTGAATGCTCAGGTTGTTGGTCTCGGCGAGGCGCTTGAGCTCGGTTTCGAGCTTGGCGAGCGCGTGCCAGTTGCCCGAGACCAGGAGCAGCATGGCGAACTCGGTGCCGAGGTTCGCCATGCGGCTTTCACTTATATTTCCACCCGACTCGCTGATGACGCGAGTCAGCTCGTGAACCATCCCCGTTCGGTCGCTGCCGATCGCCGAAACGGCCAGGTGCTGCTTCATCTGTGGGTGGCGGGGTACTTTTCCAGCCTGCGGACTTGAGTTTACCGGGAGCGCCCGTCCGTTGCGACCTTCCTGCGCGGCACGCGCCGCGAGGCTTGCCTCGGCGGGAGCTCCGCTCGTAACATCCGCGGCTCCCCCGGATACGCTGCAAAGACTCATGGTCCTCTCGGGCAGCCTGGTTGCCATCGTCACTCCCATGCGCCCGGACGGTGCGATCGACCTGGAAGCGTGGACGCGGCTGCTCGACTTCCACCTGGCGAGCGGCACCAACGGCATCGTGGTCGGCGGCACCAGCGGCGAGTCGGTCACGCTGCGGGATCTGGAGTTGCGCGAGCTGACGCTGCGCGCCTGCGAGCGCGCGCGCGGCAAGGCCGCGGTGCTCGCCGGGGCCGGGATGAGCAGCACCTGGGGGACGGCCGAGCGGGTGCGCTGGCTGTCGGAGTTGCCGGTGGACGCGCTGCTGCTGGTCACGCCGGCCTACAACCGGCCGACACAGGAGGGGCTGTACCAGCACTTCGCCGCGGCGGCGGCCGCCTCGGCCAAGCCGATCGTGCTCTATAACGTTCCCGGCCGCACGGCGGTGGACCTGCAGCCGGCGACTGTGGCGCGCCTGGCGCGCGTCGCGCGCATCGCCGGGATCAAGGAGGCGGTGCCGGAGCTCTCCCGGATCCGTGCGCTGGTCGAGGTGATCCCGAAGGGGTTCACGTTGCTGAGCGGCGACGATGCCACGGCGCGCGAGGCGATTGCCTGCGGCGCGCGCGGCGTGATCTCGGTGACGGCGAACGTTGCGCCCCGGGCGATGTCGGAGATGGTGGCCGCGGCGCTCGCCGGGGATACGGCCCGGGCACGCGAGCTCGATGCACGGCTCGCGGGGCTGCACCGGGAGCTGTTCGTCGAGGCGAACCCGATTCCCGCCAAATGGGTGCTGGCGCAGATGGGTCTCATGGGCCCTGCGTTAAGATTGCCGCTCACGCCGCTCGCCGAAGCCCATCAGGCGAGCGTACGCGAGGCGGCGCGCGCCGCCGGAGCGCTGCCGTGACTGCTTATAGGGGAGAGAAGCACTGAATGAAGGCCTTGCGAACCCTGCTGTGGCTGCTGCCGCTCGCGCTCGGCGCGGCCGGATGCCACCCGTTCAGAAACATGGCTTACAGCTGCCACCGGACGCAGCTCTACCAGCAGGCGACCAGCGTGCCGCCGCTCAAGATACCCGCGGGACTCGATGCGCCGGACCAGACCACGGCGCTGCGCCTGCCTGTGCTCAACGAGCCTGCCCCGCCGCCGCGCAAGGGCAAGGAGCCCTGTCTCGATGAGCCGCCGTCCTACAAGGTGCCCAAGCCGCCGCAGGCCTGAAGGCGCCCGCTCGGCGGAGCGTGGCGCGGATGCGCCCCGCGGCCCCATGCATTATCATTCGGCGCCCTTTGCGGGGGCCGGCTTCCATGTGGAATTTTTCGAGGAAGTATCTGTAAGCCATTGATCGGAGAGGTGGCCGAGCGGTCGAAGGCGCTGGACTGGAATTCCAGTAACATCTCAACGGGTGTTCGTGGGTTCGAATCCCACCCTCTCCGCCACCGGCACCGGTATGTGGTGGCTCGCATCGGCTTCTCCGCGACGACCAGTCGTAAATCCCGTCAGGGCCGGAAGGCAGCAGCGGCAGCGGCGATGTCGGGTGCCGGAGGCTAAGCTGGTGCGAGCCGCCTCCACCTGAGCGGGATACTGAATGAGCTACACCGCGCTCGCGCGCAAATGGCGTCCGAAGAAATTCTCCGAGCTCATCGGGCAGGAGCACGTGCGCCGCGCGCTGGTCAACGCGCTCGATGCGGGGCGCGTGCACCACGCGTTCCTGTTCACCGGCACGCGCGGCGTGGGCAAGACCACGATCGCGCGCATTCTCGCCAAGTGCCTCAACTGCGAGACCGGGATGACGGCCGAGCCCTGCGGCGTGTGCGCCGCGTGCCGCGAGATCGACGCCGGCCGCTTCGTCGACCTGATCGAGGTCGATGCCGCCTCGCGCACCAAGGTCGACGACACCCGGGAACTCCTCGACAACGTGCAATACGCGCCGGCGCGCGGCCGTTTCAAGGTGTACCTGATCGACGAGGTGCACATGCTGTCGGCGCACTCCTTCAACGCGCTGCTCAAGACGCTCGAGGAGCCGCCGCCGCACGTCAAATTCCTGCTCGCGACCACCGATCCGCAGAAGCTGCCGATGACGGTGCTGTCGCGCTGCCTGCAGTTCAACCTGAAGCGCCTGCCGGTGGCCGAGATCGCCGGGCACCTGCGCGCGATCCTCGAGCAGGAAGGCATCGCCTACGAGACGGCGGGACTCAAACTCCTGGCGCAGGCGGCCGACGGCAGCATGCGCGATGCGCTCTCGCTCCTCGACCAGCTGATCGCCTTCGGCGCGGGCAAGGCCGGTGAGGCTGAGGCGCGCGCCATGCTCGGCACGGTCGCGCGCGATCACGTGGTGCGCATCGCCGAGCTCCTCGCCGCACTCGACGCGGCGCAGCTGCTCAAGGGGGCGCAGGCGCTCGAGCAGTTCGCGCCCGACTACACGCAGCTGCTCGACGAGCTCGCGGGCCTGCTGGTGCGCGTCGGGCTGCGCCAGGCGGTCAGCGACTACGAGGGCGACGAGATCTATCCGGCGGAGGTGATCGAGCGGCTCGCGCGCGCTCTCTCGCCCGAGGACGTGCAGCTCTTCTATCAGACGGCGATCGTCGGCAAACGCGACCTGCCGCTCGCGCCCGACCCACGCACCGGCTTCGAGATGACGCTGCTGCGCATGGTCGCGTTCCGGCCGGCGCCCGGGGA
>JASHVF010000040.1 GCA_030039615.1 Gammaproteobacteria bacterium
CGCAACATTGTTGTTCAGCCCGCCTTGGGCTGACTTTGGCTCAGCTGTATGACATTTGTACCGCAGCCAGATGGCATTTTTATTACGTCCCCGGCTTCCCGAGCCACGTGCATCCGACTCCAGCTAATAGCATCCCAGCCCTCTGCGCCCTTCCTGGCGGGCGCGAAATGCTTCCATATCAAGGTTTTAAATGCAACTTCGATTTGTCTGAATGCATTTTAATGGGGCATTTGCCGTCGATTAATGGCCGTATGATCAACTGCGCACCCTTGGGCTAAGGCCGCGGAGGCTATGCAGCGGTGCGTTTGCTCCTGGTCGAGGACGAGAAGAAGCTTTCCGAGCTCGTGGCGCGCGCGCTGCGCCAGGAGAGCTACGCGGTCGACGTCGCCGACGATGGCGCGCAGGGCTGGGAGTTCGCCCAGGCCTACGACTACGACCTCATCATTCTCGACCTGATGCTGCCGAAGCTCCCGGGCCAGGAGCTGCTGCGACGCATCCGCCGCGGCAATCACCGCGTTCCGATCCTGATCCTCACCGCCCGCGATGCCACCGAAGAGAAGGTCGAGAACTTCGAGGCGGGGGCCGACGACTACCTGACCAAGCCCTTCGCCTTCGCGGAGCTGCTGATGCGCGTCAAGGCGCTGCTGCGCCGCGGGCCCATCACCCGCTCGAGCGTGCTGCGGGTCGGCGACCTCGAGGTCGATCGCCTCGGTCAGCAGGTGCGCCGCGCGGGCAAGCGCATCGAGCTCACGCCCAAGGAGTACGCGCTGCTCGAGTACCTGGCGGCCAATCCCGGGCGGGTGTTCTCGCGCACCATGATCATCGAGCACGTCTGGGACCAGAGCTTCGAGGGTCTCACCAACATCGTCGACGTGTACGTGCGGCACCTGCGCAGCAAGATCGACGACCCCTTCCCCGTGAAGCTCATCCGCACGGTGCGCGGCGTCGGCTATGGGCTCGGGGCGGCGCCCGAAGCGTGAACCTGCACTCGCTCAGCTTCCGCCTGGTCGCCTGGTATGCCGGCGTGCTGACGGTGGTGTTCGTGCTGCTGGGGCTGCTCACCTTCTTCTTCCTGCGGCACTACCTGGAAGCCAACCTGCTCGACACCCAGGCGCGGCGGGCGCGGCAGATCGCCGGAACGCTGGTCGCGCATGCGCGCCGCGACAGCGAGACCACGCTCGCGGGCGAGGTCGAGAGCCTGTATTCCCCCGAGGTCAACGATCGCTTCATCCGCATCGCGCGCGCCGACGGCCAGGTGGTCTATGCCTCGGGCGCGCCGCGCAACGAGCTGTTCGTTCCGGCGCGCGTCCCGCCGCCGGCCGGCAACTTCCTCGAGGGCTCGATGCGCAAGGTGCAGCAGCTGCCCGGCGCCCCGCTGCTGATCGCCGCCGTGCCCGCTCCAGGCGCCGACGGCACGCTCTACCGCGTCGAGGTGGGCACCTCGGCGGCGCCGGTCGAGGACACCCTCGAGCAGGTGCTGATCATGCTCGCGGTGGGTCTGCCGATCGCGGTGGCGGTGGCGGTGGCGGGCGGCTTTCTGCTGGTGCATCGCGCCCTCCAGCCGGTCGAGCGTATCGCCATCAAGGCCGAGGAGATCACGCAGCACTCCCTGAGCGAGCGGCTGCCGGTGGTGGCGAGCGGCGACGAGCTTGAGCGCCTCGCCGAAGCGCTCAATCGCATGATCGCGCGCCTCGAGGACGCGATCCGCGGCTCCAAGCAGTTCGTGGCGGATGCGAGTCATGAGCTGCGTACGCCGCTTGCGGTGATGCGCGCCGAGCTCGAGAGCCTGGCGCAGAACGCTCGCCTCGGGAGCGAGACGCGCGAGGCCCTGGGGAGCGTGCTGGAGGAGGTCGGCCGCCTCGGGGAGATCGTCGAGAGCCTGTTCGCGCTGTCCCGCCTCGATGCGGGCGAGGCCGGCGACGCCTGGCAGCGTCTCGATCTGGCCGAGCTCGCGGCCACGACCGCCGAGCAGATGAGCCTGCTCGCGACCGACAAGGACATCCGCGTCAGCTGCGAGTCCGCGTCCGGGGTCGCAGTGCAGGGCGACCGCGCACGCCTCAAGCAGGTGATCGTGAACCTGCTCGACAATGCGATCAAGTATACCCCGCGCGGCGGCCACGTCGCCTTGAGCGTGCGGCGCGAGGGCGCGTGGGCGGTCCTGGAGGTCACCGACGACGGCATCGGCATAGCGCCCGAGGCGCTGGCGCACGTGTTCAAGCGCTTCTTCCGCGCCGACAGCTCGCGCTCGCGCGAACCGGGCGGCGCGGGCCTGGGACTGTCCATCGTCAAGTCGATCTGCAGCGCGCACGGCGCCGAGGTGGAAGTGATCAGCACCGCGGGCAAGGGCAGCACCTTCCGCGTACGCCAGCCGCTGGCCGCCGAGCCGGCGCGCTCCTGAGGCTCGGCCATGTCACTGGTGCAGTACGTCCTGCGGCGACCTTACACGGTGGTGGCGCTGCTGCTGCTGATCGCGCTGCTCGGGATCGGCGAGGCGCTGCGCATGCCGGTGGACATCTTCCCGAAGATGGACATCCCGGTGTGCAGCGTGGTGTGGACCTACGCCGGCATGGACGCCGCCGACATCCAGAATCGCATTCTCACGCTGCACGAGCGGCAGATGGCCTCGCTGGTCGACGACATCTCGCGCATCGAGGCCACCAGCTACGAGGGCGTGGGCGTCGAGCGCATCTACCTGCACGAAGGCGCCGACGTCACGCGCGCCATCTCGCAGCTCGCCAGCAGCGCGCTGGTGGTGCTCAAGTACATGCCGCCCAACATCACGCCGCCGCTGGTCATCCGCTACGGCGCGACCGACGTGCCCATCATCCAGCTGAGCCTCTCCAGCAACTCGCTGCCCGACACCGCGCTCAACGATCTCGGCCAGAACATCATCCGCCCGGCGCTCGCCGTGGTGCACGGCGCCGAGGTGCCATACCCCTACGGCGGCAAGCCGCGCGTCATCATGGCCGACCTCGACCAGCAGGCGCTGCAGGCGCGCGGCCTGACGCCGGCGGACGTGAGCAACGCGCTGCAGAGCCAGAACGTCATCCTGCCCGCGGGCGACGTCAAGATCGGCTCGCTCGACTACCTGGTGGCGATGAACAACAGCCCGGACGTGATCGAGACGCTCAACTCCTTCCCGATCAAACAGGTGGCGGGCCGCGAAGTCTTCATGCGCGACGTGGCGCACGTGCACGACGGC
>JASHVF010000359.1 GCA_030039615.1 Gammaproteobacteria bacterium
CATCGCGCGTAATCCCGACATCATCATCGCGGCGGGTCCGCCGGGCGAGGGCGCCGGCTGGCTCACGGACTGGCAGCGCTTCGCCGCGCTTGCCGCCGTGCGCAACCACCGGCTGATCGCCTTCGACGACCAGGGCCTGAGCCGCCTCGGTCCGAGCGTGCTCGATGCCACCGAGGGACTCTGCCGGGCGATCGCGCGAGTGCGCTAGTCCCGGAAGTTGTTGAACTGCAGCGGCCGGTCGAGCTTGGCGCCGCGCAGCAGTGCGATCGCCGCCTGCAGGTCGTCGCGCTGCTTGCCGGTGATGCGCACCTTGTCGCCCTGCAGGCTCGCCTGCACCTTGAGCTTGGAGTCCTTGATGAGACGGGTGAGCGTCCTGCCGGTCTCGGCGTCGATGCCGTGCCGCAGCAGCACTTCCTGCTGCGCCGCCGAGAGCGTGGTCTGCGGCTCCTTCACCTCGAGGCACTTCAGATCGATGCCGCGCTTGGAGAGACGCAGCTTGAGGATCTCGAGCATCTGCTTGAGCTGGAAGTCGACCTGCGCATGCAGCGTGATCGTGAACTCCTTGAGCTCGAAGCGCGCCCCCGTGTCCTTGAAGTCGAAGCGCTGCGACAGCTCGCGGTTCGCCTGGTCGACGGCGTTGGCGAGCTCGTGGGCGTTGAGCTCGGAAACCGTGTCGAAGGAGGGCATGGCGCGCAGCCTTCAGCGCCGGGCGCGCCGCCGGCCGGCCCGGCCTGAGCTCTTTGCGGCCGCTTTCCCGGCGGGCGCCGGGGCGCGGCGGCGGCCGTCGAGGCTGCGGCGATGCTCGCGCGAGAGCTGCATGAAGCGTGGCGTGGGCCCGACGTCCTCGTAGATCGGATCGCCCTGCTCGTCGGTGGAAATCACGCGCTGGCCCGGCACGTAGGGCATCGCCGCGGCGAGCTCCTTGAGCGCGGCGCCGAGCAGCTCGGTGATCAGCTGCTCGGCCGTGCGTCCCGGAAACATGTCCGCCAGCGCCGCCAGCTGCGCCGCTTCCTCGAGCGGCAGGTGGATGGCGTAGGTGCGCGCGGTGCGTGGCGCGGCTGCCGTCGCGCGCCAGCTTTCCAGCAGCTCTTTGAAGCTCACGGTCCGTTCTTTCCGTTTACGCCGGTCGGGGCGCGCATTCTAGCGCGCGCCGCTGCCAGGGCAGCAGCGCCGCTGCGGACGCCGCTGCCAGCAGGTGCTTGAGTGTGTGGCCGCTCAGCGCGTGCGCGCTGAGCTCGTAGACGCGTGCATCGAAGGTCTCGGCGAGCTTCGCCAGGATGTAGAGCGCCAGGCTCACGCCGAGCGCCCGCGCCAGCGGCGGCGCCAGCCATCGCAGCGCCAGCGCAGTCGCGGCGCAGGCGAGCGGCGCCAGCTGTACCCAGGCGTAGATCCTCAGGTCGCCGCTGCGGCGCCACCAGAGGACGCTCGCCGCGCCGAACAGCAGTGCGAGTAGCAGCACCGGCTTCGGTGTCGGCGTGCGGGTGCTCTCCGCGATCACCGCGGCCGCGAGTCCCACGAACGCGACGATCATGCCGAGCCGATCCCAGACGATGGTCGCATCGCTCGGCGCGAGGTGGTACCACGCCGAGCCGAGGCAGGTGAGCAGCATGCCGGCATAGAACAGCCGCCAGGCGGGCAGCGCCGGATCACCGCCGGGCCGGCCGGCGCACAGCACCAGCCCCGCGAGCCCGACGAGCAGGAACGCGAGGTTCGAGGCGACGTTCAGGAAGTTGGCAACGCCGAGGAACGGCCTGGTGTCGGCGTACCACTCGGTGGTGAGCGCCCCGAGAAGGGGTCCCGCGGCGCAGGTCACGATGAGGAGCCCCGCGAGAACGGCGGCGAGAGCCGCGAAACGCCGCCTGACTTCCGGCGAGAACACGCGCCATTTTCGCCCCGCCGGGCGGGGCGCCGGCAACGGCTTGACGCCCCGCGCGGCCTCCCGCCATACTGCTTCTCAACATGTCGCACCGGCCCGTCAGCACTCGTTGGTGGTGGTGGCGCACTTCATAACGGAGTGGGCTGACGGTCAGCATTTTCCCCGCGACTTAAGAGTTACAACGGCACCAGAAACCCATCTCCGGATGACCCCGGGATGGGTTTTTTGTTGCGCGTCGTTTTTTTCAGGAGTCCCGCGCCTTGCAAACGGCCTTCGACATTACCGGTGACCTCGACACGCCGGTCTCGGCGTTCATGAAGCTCGGCGCATTCGCGCCGCGCTTCCTGCTGGAGAGCGTCGAGGGGGGCGAGCGGCTCGGACGCTACTCCTTCATCGGCTTCGGCGACGGGCTCGAGGTGCGCCTCGACGACGCGGCTTTCACGATCGGCAAGGAGCGCCGCGCCCTTCCGGCCGACGCCGCCGAGCTGCTCGCGGGGCTGCGTGGCGCGCTCGCCGCCGCGCCGCAGCCGACGCCCGGCATTCCCGGAGTGCCGCTCGCCGGCGGGCTGGTCGGCTACGCCGCCTACGACGTGGTGCGCTACTTCGAGCGCCTGCCGGCGCGCGCCCGCAGCGAGCACGGGGTGCCGGCGCTGCACTACGTCGTGCCCCGTTCGGTGCTGGTGTTCGATCACCTGACGCGCGGCATCGCGCTGCTGCACGCGGGGAGCGAGGAGGAGCGGCGCGCGCTCAGGCGCGAGGTGGTGCGGGCGCTGCGCGGCGCGCTGCCGAACGGCTCGCCCGGGCGCTATTCCCCGCCCGCCGC
>JASHVF010000360.1 GCA_030039615.1 Gammaproteobacteria bacterium
GGCGAAGGGGGCGGCGAGATCATCGCGACGGGAACCCCCGAGGCGGTGGCTGCGAGTACGCGCTCCTACACCGGGCAGTACCTGCGGCCGCTTCTCGAGCGCGAAGAGGGCCGCCGTGTGGCGGCGGGCTAAGCACATCTGCGGATTGGCTCTGCGCACGGGGCATGCGCATATGGCGTGCGCATGAGGCCTGCGCATGGATGATGCGCATCACGCCTGCGCGAAGGACAGATAGAGGATTCGAGCGATGATTCCGGCCGGGCGCGGTGAGCAAGTTCCTGCTAAGTAACTGATTTAATTATGAGAAAGCGATCACCGTCCCGCGATTGAAAATGCGAACCGTTCTCATCCATACTCTCATCCATGGACGCTGCTGCTGCACCCGCCGGGCTCGCCCTTGATCCGGGCTTCGTGAGTCTCGCCGCGCTGCCTCCGGGAACCGCCGGACGGGTGGTCGGTGTCGGCTTGCGCTCGGGGGCTTTGTCCGCCCTCGAGCGGCGGCTGCTCGAGTTTGGCTTCGTGAGCGGTGAGCACGTCGAGATCCTGGCCGAGGCGCGCCCCGGCCGCGACCCGTTCGTGGTGCGTGTCGGGCATACGACACTGGCGCTGCGCCGGCGCGAGGCCGAGTCGATCTGGATCGAGCTGCAGCGCGCGGAGAAAGCCACCTCACCCCAGGCGCCGGTTGCCGACGTCAACGAGCGCGTCGAGTTGCTGCGCTCGAAGCTCGCCGCTCAAGGCGCGCCCGAAACGCCATGAACGCGCCGGCGGCGGCGGCCGTCGCCGCGCCGCAGTTGAGTCTCTCCCTCATCGGCGTGCCGAACAGCGGCAAGACCGCACTCTTCAATCGTCTGACCGGCAGCCGCCAGAAGGTCGCCAACTATCCCGGCGTCACCGTCGAGCGCAAGGAGGGGCGCCTCATCGGGCCGCGCAGCGGGCGGCTCTACCGCGTCGTCGATCTGCCGGGTGCCTACAGCCTCGAGCCCGCGACGCTCGATGAGGCCATCGCCCGCGACGTGGTGCTCGGCAGGCACGCGAGCGAGCCGGCGCCCGATCTCCTGGTGTGCGTCGTCGATGCCACCAACCTGCGGCTCAACCTGCGCCTGGTGCTGGAGCTCAAGCGGCTCAATCTGCCGATGATCGTCGCGCTCAACATGAGCGACGTCGCCGCGCAGCGCGGCTACCACTTCGATCGCGCCGCGCTCGAGCGCGCGCTCGGCGTACCCGTCGTGCCGACCGTCGCGGTGCGCGCCGGCGGCGAGCGCCAGCTGGTCGAGGCCATCGACACGTACGGATTTGCCAACGCCGCGCGCGCGCCGCGGCGCCTCGAGGCGCCGGCGGCTGCGACGGCCGCGGACATCGAGGCGACGCAGCGCGAAGTGCGCCGGGTACTGGACCAGATCGGCTATCGAGTCCCGGCGCGCGCCGCGCTGCTGGCACGTCTCGACGCCGTCGTGCTGCACCCGGTCGCCGGGCCGCTGCTGCTCGCGGTGGTGCTGTTTCTGATGTTCCAGGCGGTGTTCAGCTGGGCCAAGGCGCCGCAGAACCTGATCAACGCCGGCATCGCCGGTTTGAGCCAATGGCTCGCAGGGGTACTGCCCCAGGGTCCGCTGCGCGGCCTGCTGCTCGACGGCGTCGTGGCCGGCACCGGCAGCGTGCTGGTGTTCCTGCCGCAGATCCTCATCCTGTTCCTTTTCATCCTGGCGCTCGAGGATTCGGGCTATCTGCCGCGCGCGGCGTTCATGCTCGACCGGCTCATGGGCCGCGTCGGGCTCTCGGGCCGTGCCTTCATCCCGCTGCTCTCGAGCTTCGCGTGCGCGATTCCGGGAATCATGGCGGCGCGCACCATTCCCTCCTCGCGCGACCGCCTCGCCACCATCATGATCGCCCCGCTCATGACCTGCTCGGCGCGGCTGCCGGTGTATGCGCTGCTGATCGGCGCCTTCATCCCGCAGCGCGCGCTCGGCCCGCTGGACGTGCGCGGACTGGTGCTGTTCGCGCTCTACCTCGCCGGCGTCGCGGCTGCGCTCGGCGTCGCGTTCGTGCTCAAGCGCACCATGATGCGCGGCGAGTACCGGCCGCTGCTGCTCGAGCTCCCCGAGTACCGCTGGCCGCACCTCTCGAACCTCGCGCTCGGACTGTGGGAGCGCACCCGCATCTTCCTCACACGCGTCGGCACCATCATCCTCACGCTCATGGTGGTGTTGTGGTTCCTGGCGAGCTTCCCGGCGCCGCCGCCGGGAGCGACCGGACCGGCGATCCAGTACAGCATCGCGGGCCTGCTCGGCCGCGGGCTCGAATACCTGTTCGCGCCGCTCGGCTTCAACTGGCAGATCTCGATCGCGCTGGTGCCGGGGCTGGCGGCGCGCGAGGTAGCGGTGAGCGCACTCGGCACCGTATACGCCATGTCCGGCTCGAGCGACGTCGCCGGGGCGCTGGCGCCGCTGATCAGCCACTCCTGGAGCCTCGCAACCGGCCTGTCGCTGCTCGCCTGGTACGTGTTCGCGCCGCAGTGCCTCTCGACGCTTGCGGTCGTCAGGCGTGAGACCAACTCGTGGACTTATCCGCTCGCGATGGCGGCCTACCTGTTCGCGCTGGCCTACGTGGGCGCGCTCATCACCTACCGCGTGGCGCTCGCCCTCGGCGGCGCAGGTGCCGCATGAGCCCGCTGCTGCAGGCGATCGTGGCCGGCGTCGTGGTCGCGGTGTGCGTGATCTATAGCGCCTGGAGGCTCGCTTCGCTGCGCCTGCGGATGCGTACGCTCGATGTGCTCGCGGCCCTGCCCGCCGCGCTGACGGCGCCCTGGCTCGCGCGGCTGCGGCAGCGCACGCTGGCACAACTCGCCGGCGGCTGTGCCGGCTGCGCCGCGGGCGGCGGTCTCACCCCGGGCGCGCCGGCGCGCCCGAATCAAACACCTGGCGCACCTCGCCGTTGACGATGCGTTCCTGGTAGTTGCCGCGGGTGTAGGCGCCCACCACGCGCCGCCAGAACCGCACCGCCTCGGCGTTGCGCAGGTACTCGGTGATCTCCCAGCGTCCCGCGAAACGGTTGAGGATCAGCTCGACCGCCATGCGTCCCACGCCGAGGCGGCGCCGCGCGCGCGTGACGAAGAATTCCGCCATGCGATAGTCGGTGCGCGGCCGCGGCGGCGCGGCGGGACTGGCGCGTAGCACGCGCGCAAAGCCCACCGGCTCGCTGCCCTTCACGATCACCAGTGGATAGGTATTGGGGTCGCCGAACCAGTGCGCAATCTGATCGGGCTCGCGGTGCCCGATCTCGCCGAGCGCGGGAAACAGTCCGGTGCCGGGATTCAGATCATCGAGGTAGTCGCGGTAGACGCTCTGGATCCAGAGCCGGTCGGCGGGCTGGGCGCGCGCATCACGCACGCTGACGGTCACGGCGTTCATCGCATCCGGGCCAAGAATGACACGGCCCGGGCGGGTCGCGTTGGCGATCCGTCCGGGCCGCGATTTTCAGCCGTAAGCCGTGAAGACTTACTGTTTCGGCGGTGCCGACTGGTCGGCCGGAGGCGTGGCCGGAGCAGCGCCAGCAGCGGGTGCGGCGGCAGCGCCGGCATCCGCAGCGGGAGCGGCCGTACCACCGGCAGGCGGCGTGGCCTGATCGGCAGGAGCAGCGGGGGCAGCCGGAGCGGCAGCCGGAGCAGGAGGCGTAGCAGCGGCCTCGGGACCTGCGGCTTCCTGCTTCGCGCAGGCCGTCAGCATCAGCGCCGCAACGATTGCGCTAAGAGCAAGTTTGGTGTTCATCGATTATTCCCCGAAGGAAGCAAGAGTTGTGTTGATAAGACCACGACGGCCTTCAGGCCGTTCCCGGCGCGTTCTCCGAGCCGCGGAAAGGCAAATTCTATAGAAGTCCCGGTACGATTGGAAACTGCCGTGGAGCGTGTGAAATCGTTGGCTTGTCGGACCGATGCGACAGGGCGGACAGCCCGGAGGATGACCCATGCCTGCAATACAACCTGCAGCGGAACTCACCCAGCAGCTCGATGAGACCTTCGGTCCTCATCTGGCGGCGCTCTGCGAGCGCTCCGCCCGGGCGCTCGAGGCGTGCGGCTTCACCGGACTGCTGGTGCACTCGGGATCTGCGCTGACCGTCTTCGAGGACGATCGCACCTATCCCTTCATGGCGCATGCGCCCTTCAAGGTATGGGTACCGCTTGCCGATGCACCCGACTCCTACGTCTGGTTCCGGCCGGGCTCGCGCCCGATGCTGATCCTGCATCAGCCGCGGGACTACTGGTACAAGGCTGCGGATCTGCCGCGCGGCTACTGGGTGCGACACTTCGAGGTGGTGGTCGCTCCGGACGCCGCCGTCGCGCGCGCCGCCCTGCCTGCCGATCTCGCGCGCGCGGCCTACATTGGCGACGCCAGCGCGGCAGTCGCCGCCTGGGGGCTGGGAGCGATCAATCCGCGCGGTCTCATGCGCCGCCTCGACTACGACCGCGCCGTGAAGAGCCCCTACGAGCTCGTCTGCATGCGGGCCGCCAACCGCCTCGGCGCCCGCGGCCACCTCGCCGCGACGCGCGCCTTCGAGGCCGGCGCCTCGGAGTTCGAGATCGAGCTCGCTTTTCTCTCAGCCTGCGGACTGCGCGAGCAGGAGCTGCC
>JASHVF010000361.1 GCA_030039615.1 Gammaproteobacteria bacterium
TAGACCGCGGCGATCGCGGCGAGTATCAGCACCGGCTCGCTGTTGAGCGACTCCTCGAAGGTATGGGCCGTGCCCTGGAAGCTGCCGTGAATGGTGGTCGGCATGCCGATCTCGTTGACGGCGCGGCTGATCGCCGCGGAGGCATCGCTGAGCGAGCGGTTGGGCGCCACGTTGAACGACAGCGTCGTGGCGACGAACGTGCCCTGGTGGTTGACGGCGAGCGGCGTATTGCCCGGAGCATGGGAGGTAAAGGCCCCGAGCGGCACCACCGACTCGGCCGCCGTGCTGACCGCGGCGCCGGTCGAGACCGCGCCGCGCCCGGTGTTGGCCAGGCTGTTGGTGGCCTCATTGCGCGCGGTGTCCGCGGCGATGGTTGCCGCGGTGTCGTTGGCGGCGGTCGCCGTCGAGGTGACGGTGCCGGCGACGGCGTTGGTGGACTGCGTGCCGCTCACCGTACCGCCGGCGGTACTCACCCAGATGTTGCGCAGCGCCTCGGGGCTCTGCCAGTACTTCGGGTCCACTTCCATCACCACGTGGTACTGGTTGAGAGCGCTGTAGATGGTCGATACGTCGCGCTGCCCGAAGGCGTCGTACAGCACGTTGTCGATGGTGGTGGGATTGAGCTGCAGCCGCGCGGCGGTATCGCGGTCATAGGTGAGCATCAGCTCGAGCCCGTTCTGCTGCTGGTCGGAGTTGACGTCGGTGAGCGCCGGCTCGCGCTGCAGAGCGTCGGCGAGCTTCGGCGCCCACTTGTAGATCTCGGCGACGCTGTCGCCCTGCAGTGTGTACTGGTACTCGGCATTGCTCTGGCGCCCGCCGACGCGGATGTCCTGCGCCGCCTGCAGGAAGAGCCGCGCGCCCGCCACCTGGTTGAGCTTGGGGCGCAGCCGGGCGATGACCTGGTTGGCCGACAGCGAGCGCTCGGACTTGGGCTTGAGCGTCACGAAGGCGAAGCCGCTGTTGGTCTGCCCGCCGCCGTTGGAGCCGCCGCCGGTGAAACCGACCACGGTATCCACCGCCGGATCCGCCTGGATGATGCTGACGAACTGGCGCATCTTGACTTCCATCGACTGGAAGGAGATGGCCTGGTCGGCCTGCACGCCGCCGATCAGCCGCCCGGTGTCCTGCTCCGGAAAGAATCCCTTGGGGATCACCCAGAGGAGATAGACGTTGAGCATCACCGTCAGGCCGAGTATCAGCATGATCATGCGGCGGTTGCCGAGCGCCCAGTGGAGCGAGCGCCCGTAGGCGCCGCGCATGGCCTCGAACAGCCGCTCGCTCCAGCGGAACAGCGCTCCCTGGTTGTCGGGATCGGCATGGCGGAGGAGGCGCGAGCACATCATCGGCGTGGTGGTGAGGGACACCACGAGCGACACCAGCACCGCCACCGAGAGCGTGATCGAGAACTCGCGGAACAGCCGTCCGACGATGCCGCCCATCATGAGGATCGGGATGAACACGGCCACCAGCGACAGGCTCATCGACAGCACCGTGAAGCCGACCTCGCGGGCACCCGTGAGCGCCGCCTGCAGGCGCGGCATGCCCGCCTCGATGTGGCGGGTGATGTTCTCGAGCACCACGATGGCATCGTCCACCACGAAGCCGGTGGCGATGATGAGCGCCATCAGCGACAGGTTGTCGAGCGAGTAGCCGAGCAGGTACATGGCGCCGAAGGTGCCGAGCAGCGAGATCGGCACCGCCACCGCCGGCACCAGCGTGGCGCGCACGTTGCGCAGGAACAGGAACACCACGAGTATCACCAGCGCGATCGCGATCAGCAGCGTGCGCTGCACCGCCACCAGCGAGGCGCGGATGGTGGTGGTGCGGTCCATCGCCACCTTGATGTCGATGTCGGTCGGAATCGAGGCCTTGAGCGCCGGGATCAGGGCGACGACCCGGTCGACCGTCTCGATGATGTTGGCGCCGGGCTGGCGATAGAGAATGACCAGCACGGCCGGCTGGCCGTTGGCGAGCCCTAAGTTGCGGACGTTCTCGACCGAGTCGAGCACCTCGCCGACGTTGGCGAGCCGCACCGGCGCCGCGTTGCGGTAGGCGACGATGAGTCCGCGGTACTCGGCCGCCTTGCTGGCCTGGTCGTTGGTATAGATCTGGTAGCGGCGGCCGCCGACGTCGATCGACCCCTTGGGCGTGTTGGCGTTGGCGGCGGACAGCGCCGCGCGCACGTCCTCGAGCCCGATGCCGTAATGGTTGAGGGCGGTCGGGTTGAGCTCGACGCGCACCGCCGGCAGCGAGCTGCCGCCGATCTGCACCTGGCCGACGCCGCTCACCTGCGAGAGCTTCTGCGACAGGATGGTGTCGGCGGCGTCGTAGACCTGTCCGGCGGTGAGCGTCTTGGACGTGAGCGCCAGGATCATGATGGGCGAGTCGGCGGGATTCACCTTGCGGTAGGTGGGATTGCTGCGCAGTGCCGTCGGCAGGTCGGCGCGCGCGGCGTTGATGGCCGCCTCGACGTCGCGCGCCGCGCCGTCGATGTCGCGGTCGAGTCCGAACTGCAGCGTGATGCGCGAGGCTCCGGTGGAGCTCTGCGAGGTCATCTCGGTCACGTCGGCGATCTGCCCGAGGTGCCGCTCGAGCGGCGTCGCCACGGTGGCCGCCATGACGTCGGGGCTCGCGCCCGCCATCGAGGCGTTCACCGAGATGGTGGGGAAGTCGACCTGCGGCAGCGGCGCCACCGGCAGCTTGAAGTAGGCGATGGCGCCGGCCAGAGCGAGCCCTATGCTCAGCAGCGTGGTCGCTACCGGTCGGCGGATGAAGGGCGCGGAGGGGATCATTCGGCGTGCGAGCCCTGCGGCTCGGGCTGGCCCCAGGCGGCGATGCGCCGCTCGAAGCGGTCGAAGTAGAGGTAGATCACCGGCGTGGTGAACAGCGTCAGCAGCTGCGACAG
>JASHVF010000362.1 GCA_030039615.1 Gammaproteobacteria bacterium
TCGCGCGCTTCACCCGGCTCGCGGCGCGCGAGGCACGCCCCGATCTCATGGCGCTGCTCGCCCGGGCCGCGGCGCACTCGCTTCCCTGGGTGCTCGACGACACGCTGCTGACGCTCGGCGCCGGCGCCGGCGGGCGCGACTTCGAGCTCGCGGCGCTGCCGCCGCCCGCGGCCGTCGAGTGGGGTGCGCTGCACGACATTCCGACCGCGCTGGTCACCGGCTCGAACGGCAAGACGACCTCGGTACGGCTGCTGGCGGCCTGCGCGCAGCAGCGCGGCTGGCAGAGCGCCTGCTGCTGCACCGACGGTGTGTTCCTCGGCGACACGCAGCTCGCCGCGGGCGATTACTCGGGGCCGCTCGGCGCACGGCTGGTGCTGCGCGAGCGGCGCGCCCGCTGCGCGCTCGTCGAGAGCGCGCGCGGCGGGATCCTGCGGCGCGGCATCGGCGTATCGCAGGCGCACGTGGCGCTGGTCACCAACGTCAGCCCCGACCATTTCGGCGAGTACGGCATCGACGACCTCGAGGCGCTCGCGGAGGTGAAGCTCTCGGTCGCGGGGGTGCTGCGGCCCGAGGGCCTGCTGGTGCTGAATGCCGACGACGCACGCCTCACCGCCTGGGCGCCGCGGCTGGCCGCGCGCTTCGGCCGTGAGTTCGCGCTCGGCTGGTTTGCGCTCGATGCGGACTGTGCGCTGCTCGCCGCGCACCGCGCGCGCGGCGGTGCCACCTGCGGGGTGCGCGGCGGACGGCTGGTCCTCGGCGGCGGGACGCTCGAGCACGATCTCGGCGCGGTGCGCGACATGCCGCTCACCGTCGGCGGCGGCGCGCGCTACAACATCGCCAACCTCGCGGGTGCGGCGCTCGCGGCGGCCGCGCTCGGCGTGCCAGCCTCCGACATCGCCCGGGTGTTCGCCCGTTTCGGCGCGCGGGTCGCCGACAACTTCGGCCGCATGATGCAGTTCGAGCGCGACGGGGTGCGGATCCTGGTCGACTATGCGCACAACGTCGAAGGGCTGCGCGGACTGCTGGCGGTCGCGGAGCAGCTGCGCGGCGGGCGTGGCCGGCTCGGCACGCTGCTCGGCCACGCCGGCAACCGCCAGGACGCCGACATCGAGGCGCTGGCGCGGGTGGCCGCCGAGTTCCATCCGGCGCTGGTAGTCGTCAAGGAGAACGAGGGGCAGCTGCGCGGCCGCACGCCCGGTGAGCTGCCGCGCATCATCCATGCGGCGCTGCGCGCCGCCGGCCTGCCGGAGTCCGCGCTGCCGATACGCATGAGCGAGCTCGAGGCGGTGCGGTGCGCGCTCGAGTGGGCACGCCGCGGCGACGTGCTGGCGTTACCGGTGCATTCGCTCGCGGCGCGCGCCGCGGTGCTGGAGCTGCTGTCGACGCCCGCCGGCGGCGCGGTTAACCGCTAGCGGTGCGCGACTCCTCGCGCTGCGCCGCAGGGGCGGGGCTGCGCAGCCAGTCCGGTTCCGGCAGCTGTGCAAACACTTCGCGCAGCGCCTCGCTCCAGCGCCGGCGGATGCTGGCGAAGTATGCGTTGTCTTCGTCGATACTCACGTGGCGGGCGACCTGCAGATGGTCGCGCTTCACCATCACGAGGTCGAGTGGCAGGCCCACCGACAGGTTGGAGCGAATGGTCGAGTCCATCGACACCAGTGCCGCCTTGGCAGCCTCGTTGAGGCTGCTGCTGCGGCGGACGACGCGGTCGATGATCGGCTTGCCGTACTTGGATTCGCCGATCTGGAAGTAGCTGGTCTCGGCGGTCGCCTCGATGAAGTTGCCGGCGGAGTAGATGCTGAAGAGCCGCGGCGCCTCGCCGCGGATCTGACCGCCGAGGATCAGGCTCGCGTTGAACTCGACCGCGAACTGCTTGAGTGCGTCGGCGTCGCGCCGCCAGGCCGCGCGCAGGCCCTCGCCGACGCATTGCGCCGCCTCGAACATGTTGCGGCAGTTGAACAGGTTGGGCTGCGTGTCCCCGCTCTCCAGGCTCTCGCGCAGCGCGGAGGTGACGGCCTGAGTGATCGCCAGGTTGCCTGCGCTCTGCAGCACCATGACACGATCGCCGGGCCGCTCAAACACCGTGGTCTTGCGGAAGGTGCTGATCTGATCGACGCCGGCCGCGGTACGCGAATCCGACAGGAACACCATGCCGGTATCGAGCAGCATCGCGACGCAATAGGTCATGGCGAGGCAGGTCCTTTCACTGTTGCTCGCCCGGGCTCTGGGCGGCGACCGTCACCGTCATCTGCTCGCGGCCGCCGCCCCGGCGCACGCCGCGTACCGGTGCGGCGTCCAGATAGTCGCGCCCGACAGCGAGCCGGCAGTGCTTCGGCCCCATCGGCTCGAGATGCGTGACATCGATGCTGAGCCAGCCGTGCCGGTCCTCGAGCCAGGCGTCCGCCCAGGCGTGACTGGCCGAGTCGCTGCCATCGACACTGCACAGGTAGCCGCTGACATAGCGCGCCGGAATGCCGGCCGAGCGGCAGCAGGCAATGAATACATGCGCCTGATCTTGGCAGACGCCCTGGCCGTGCGCAAAGGCCTGGGCGGCGGAGTCCTCGACGCTGGTGGCGCCCGGCACGTAGCGCACCGCAGCCCGCACCGCCGCGGCGAGCCGATAGAGGCGCTCGCGCGCGTCGCTCGGACCGGCGAGATGCTCGTGCGCCAGCGCCGCCATTTGCGCGTTGGCTGCGGTGAGCGGCGTCGCAGCCAGATAGGCAAACGGCGACAGCGGGCCCTCGAAGCGCAGAAACTCCTCATCGCCGGTCATCTCCACGATGCCGCGCACGTCGATCTCGATGACGCGGTGGGGCTCCTCGAGCGTCAGCAGGTGGGTGATGTTGCCGTGCGCATCGAGCTGCTCGGTGCGGCGGCCTGGCGCGCTGATGCTCCATGAGAGGGTGCGCTGCGCGCCCTCGCGCCGCGGCGTCAGGCGCAGCGTCTGCGCGGTGTATTTGACGGGCTCCTCGTAGCGGTAAGCGGTGTGATGCAGGATGCTCAGTTGCATGGCGGCGACTCGCGGCTCGGGGTATACGGGGTGCTAGCCGGTGCCCGAGGGCACCAGGAAGTCGTTGGCGATGCGCTGGCCGAGGTCGCGCAGGCGCGCCTGGAAGCGGTCGAGAAAGGTCGTCACGCCCTCGGCGCACAGGTCGGCGAAGCGCCCGAAATGAAACTGCGCGTGCAGCTCGCCGGCGCGCCGCAGTGTCTCGCGCGAGTGCTGGTTGGCGACCGCCGCGAGGTTCGCCTGCAGCTCGTCGAGGCAGCGATGCACGCCCTGCGGCAGGTCGTCGCGCATCAGCAGCATCTCGGTGACCCGCTGCGGGGTGACGCTGTCGCGGTACAGCCGGCGGAACATCTCGAAGGCCGACATCGCGCGCAGCAGCACCGCCCACTCCGAGGCCTCCTCGACCAGACGCTCACCGCGGCCGCCCGGGTCGCGCCAGCGCGCCTCGAGCATGCGGGTGGTGTTGTCGGCGCGCTCGAGAAAGGTTCCGATGTTGGTGAAGTGCAGCGCCTCATCGCGCAGCAGTGTCCCCGAGGTGATGCCGCGGGTCAGGTGGGCGCGGTACTTGACCCATTCGAGGAACTCGCCGCGGCCGCTCTCGGGCATGCTGGCGCCGAAGCTGAGTGATTCCAGATAGGTGGTGTTGAGCGTTTCCCACATGTCGGAAGTGATGGTGCCGCGCACCGCACGGGCGTTCTCGCGCGCCGCGCGCAGGCATTGCAGGATGCTGCCGGGGTGCTCGCGGTCGAACGCGACGAAGTCGAAGGCGCGGCGCGCCGTTACGGAGCCGTGCCGCTCGCGGTACGCGTCGTCGAGCCCGAGCGAGACCAGCGTAGCCTGCCAGCCCTGCAGCACCGCGTCCGGCGAGCGCGGCAGCAGCGCCAGACGCTGGTGCGCGTCGATCATGCGCGCGAGATTCACGGCGCGCTCGAGGTAGCGCGACATCCAGTAGAGGTGATCGGCAGTGCGGCTGAGCACGCTAAACCGCCGCCAGCGCCACGGGCGGCGCCGCGCCGAGCACCCAGGTATCCTTGGTGCCGCCTCCCTGGGAGGAGTTGACGACCAGCGAGCCTTCGCGCAACGCCACCCGCGTGAGCCCGCCGGGGACCACCGTCACTTCGCGTCCCGAGAGCACGAACGGCCGCAGGTCGATGTGCCGCGGCGCGAGGCCCGCCGCCACCAGCGTCGGCGAGGTGGACAGCGCCAGCGTGGGTTGCGCGATGTAGCGCTCCGGGTGCGCGGCGATGCGCGCGCGAAACTCCTCGAGCTGCGCGCGGCTCGCCGCAGGCCCGATCAGCATGCCGTAGCCGCCGGCGCCGTGAACCTCCTTGACCACGAGCTCCTCGAGGTGCGCGAGCACGTAGGCGCGATCGTCCGCCCGGCGCAGCACCCAGGTCGGCACGTTGGCGAGCAGCGGCTCCTCGCCGAGATAGAAGCGCACCATCTCCGGCACGTACGGATAGACCGACTTGTCGTCGGCCACCCCGGTACCGATCGCATTGGCGATGCTCACGTGGCCGGCGCGATATGCGGTCAGCAACCCGGGTACACCGAGAGTGGACTCGGGACGGAACGACAGCGGATCGAGGAAGTCGTCGTCGAGCCGCCGGTACACGACATCCACACGCTCGGGTCCCTGGGTGGTGCGCATGTACAGCACCGCATCGCGCACGAACAGGTCCTGGCCCTCGACCAGCTCGATGCCCATCTGCTGCGCCAGAAAGGCATGCTCGAAGTACGCGCTGTTGTAGGCTCCGGGCGTGAGGAGCACCACCGTGGGATCGGTGACCCCGTCCGGGGCGACGCTTCTGAGATTCTCATGCAGCACGTCGGGGTAGTGCTCGACCGGCTCGATTGCATCGCGCGCAAACAGCTCCGGAAACAGCCGCATCATCATCTTGCGGTTCTCGAGCATGTATGAGACGCCGGACGGAACCCGCAGGTTGTCCTCGAGCACGCAGAAGCGCCCGGCGTCGTCGCGCACCACGTCGATACCGCTGATGTGGGCGTAGATGCCGCCGGGAAGGTCGAGCCCCTGCATCTCCGGGCGGTACTGCGGGTTGCACAGGATCTGCTCGGGCGGGATGCGGCCGGCGCGCAGAATCCGCTGCTCGTGATAGATGTCGGCGATGAAGGCGTTGAGCGCGCGCACCCGCTGCTTCAGTCCCTGCTCGAGCAGCGCCCACTCCTCGGCCGGCAGGATGCGCGGCACGATGTCGAAAGGGATCAGCCGCTCCGTGCCCGCGGTTTCGCCGTAGACGGCGAAGGTAATACCGACGCGGTGGAAGAGGGCATCGGCCTCGGCGCGTTTGCGGGCGAGGTGCTCGGCCGGCTGCTCGCGCAGCCAGTCGTAATACTGGCGGCAGTGCGCGCGTGGTGCGCCCGAGGGCTCCAGCATCTCGTCGTACGCGAGTCTCGGGCTGGGCATGAAAACGATATTAGACCGACGCGCGGGCCGGGAGCGCGGGCGGCGGGTGTTTTTTGCGGTTTGCGCCGGGGCTGATGTCCGTGCGCGCACCGATACGGTGCGTGCGCGGATGATGCGCCGCGCATCGCCCCCCGGGCGGTCGGGCCGCTGGCGCTCAGGAGGCGCCGAGCGCCTGCAGCGCCGTCCAGCCGTTCCAGATGATCTCGATGCCGATGCACATGAGGATGAACGCCGAGAGGCGCACCAGCACCTCGATGCCGGTGGCGCCGAGCAGCCGCCCGAGGGCCTGCGCGAAGCGATACGCCAGGTAGATGCTCACTCCGATGGCGAGCACGCCGAGCACCGCGCCGCTCGCGTGCTCGGCGAGCGCCGAGATCGGCGGCAGCCCCGCGGGCTTGCGGCTGCCGATGGTGATGGCGACCGACATCGAGCCCGGTCCGACCGTGAGCGGCATGGTGAGCGGGTAGAAGCTGCCGACCTTGCGCACCGGCGCGCCCGCGGATCCGGCGTCGCCGACGTCGTGCTCGGCGAGCTGCTCGGCGGACAGCAGCTTCCAGCCGAGCGCCGTCACCACGAGCCCCCCGGCGATGCGTACCACGGGCAGCTGGATGCCGAAGAACTCGAGCAGCCAGGGCCCGAGCGCCATCGAGCCGAGCAGCAGCAGGAAGCCGTTGATGGCGGTGTTGCGCGCCAGGATGCGGCGTTCCGCGGTCGACAGCCCGGGCGTCAGGGCGAGGAAGAACGGCGCCGATTCGATCGGATTGACGATCGGGAAGAGCGCCGCAAAGGTCAGCAGGAAGGCGCTTACGACCCCGTTCATGGCTCTACGGCCGGCAGCATGCGCATGCCCTGGCGCCCTTTCATATACCATCCGGCCCGATGCTCGTGCCCAGTATGAACGGCAGAACCTGCCTCGTCACCGGGGCGACTCACGGCATCGGCCTCGCCACGGCGCGCGCGCTGGCC
>JASHVF010000363.1 GCA_030039615.1 Gammaproteobacteria bacterium
GAATGATGCGCGAGCGACTGTAGCCCCGTGAGCAGCAGCCCGAAGGTGCCGGCGTAGAGCAGTGCGCCCGCGTGGTTGAGCGGCCGGTGGGTGCGTTCGGCATCCGGAAGCGAATAGCGCGCGATGAGAATGGTGATGAGCCCGAGCGGCACGTTGATGCCGAACAGCCAGCGCCACTGGGCTACCGCGAGCACCGCCGAGGCGATCGTCGGACCGAGCGCCGCCGAGGTCGCGACCACGAAGGCGTTGATGCCGATCGCGCGCCCGAGATAGCGGTGCGGGTAGGTGAAGCGCACCAGCGCGGCGTTGACGCTCACGATGCCGGCGGCGCCGAGTCCCTGCACGAGACGCGCGACGCTCAAGCTGAGGAGCGATGGCGCGAGCGCGCAGCCGAGCGAAGCGAGCGTGAACACGATGAGGCCCGCCTGCGAGATGCGCCGGTAGCCGACCACCTCGCCGAGCGAGGCAAGCGGCAGCAGCACGATGAGGATCGCGAGCTGATAGGCGTTGACCACCCAGATCGAGGCGGCGGCGCTCGCATGGAAATCGCGCGCGATGGTCGGCAGCGCGACGTTGGTGATCGTGCTGTCGAGCACCGACATGCAGATCGACAATACGATGGCAGCGATCGCCCAATAGCGGCGCGGCACCGGCAGTCCGTCCGGCGCGCTTGCGTGTGGTGCGGTGGCGGGGCTCGGGCTCGACATTGCCGCGCATGATACGCGGCCGCGAGGTGTCATAAGCTGGCGCGGCGCGCGCTCGGCGTCGCCGCCGGCAGTCAACGGCCGTAGTGCGATATAGAATGTCGGCGCCGTACATCGCACGCGAACAAGAGCCGAGCAAGAGCCGTGTCCACCGAGCTGAGCGATCGAGGAGCCGCACGCGCGCCCGCTGCCGAGCGCCGCCGTGGCGAGCGCCGCCGTCAGGTGCTGCGCGGCCTGCTGGTCGGCAGCTTCCAGGCGCGGCGCCGCCAGCCGCGGCGCGCCAGCGAGCAGGCGCTCGCCGCGGTCGACTGGCATCATCCGCAGTGGCTCGCGACCGCGATCCTGATCGTCATGTTCTCGGGAGCGGATGCGCTGCTCACCCTCGCGCTGCTCGAGCACGGCGCCTACGAGGCCAACCCCGTGATGCGCCCGCTGGTCGGCGGCTCGGGTCTCGTCTTTGCGCTCGTCAAGGTCGGCCTGACGGGCGGCGGTGTGGTGCTCCTCACGCTGCTCGCCCGCATGCGCCTCTTCGGGCGCCTTTCGGCCGGCGTCCTCCTTTACCTGCTGCTCGCCGGCTACAGCGCTCTGCTCCTCTACGAATCGAGCCTCCTCGGCCTCATTTAGAGGAGAGGTCGGGCCGGGCGGCTCGACCGCCACGGGGATGCTTTTTCCCCGTCGCCGGGGTTTCCGCTAAACTACTGGCTCGCCTTAGGTTTTTCCCCGCATGCTCGAACCGACACCCCTCTACGGCGGCAACGCCGACTTCCTCGACGCGCTCTACGAGCAGTACCTGCGTGACCCGGCGAGCGTGGATGAGCGCTGGCGGAGCTACTTCGCGAAGCTCGCCGCGGGCGGCGCTCGCGACGTGCCGCATGGCCCCGTGAGGGAGGCGATCGCAGAGCGCGCCGCAAAACCGCGCGCCGCCCAGCCGCCGACGGGCGGCGTCGCCGATGTGCGCCAGGCCGCGGTCTCGCGTCTCATCCAGGTGTGGATCAACCGAGGCCATCTGGTCGCGAGCATCGACCCGCTCGCGCTCAAGCCGCGGCCGAAGCCGCACGCGCTCGAGCCCGAGCACTACGGGCTGACGCCCGCGGACCTCGACCTCGAGTTCTACACCGGCAGCCATACCCAGGCGGTGCCGCAGCGCATGAAGCTGCGCGAGATCCTGGCGCAGCTGCAATACATCTACGGCGGCGACATCGGCGCCGAGTTCGCCCACGTGTCGAACTCCGAGGAGCGCAACTGGCTGCGCGATGAGTTCCAGCAGGGGCGTCTGCAGGCGCGCTTCAGCACCAACGAGCGGCGCAACATCCTCTGGCAGCTCACCGCGGCCGAGGGCCTCGAGCGCTATCTGCACACCAAGTACGTCGGCCAGAAGCGCTTCTCGCTCGAAGGGGGCGATGCGCTCATTCCGGCGCTCGACGACCTGGTGCAGGGGAGCGGTGCGGCGGGCGTCGCAGAAGTGGTGATCGGCATGGCGCACCGTGGGCGCCTCAACGTGCTGGTCAATCTGCTCGGCAAGTCTCCGGCGGAGCTGTTCACGGAGTTCGAGGGCCGCTACGACCCGGGCAAGGTCAAGGGCTCGGGCGACGTCAAGTATCACAAGGGCTTCTCGGCGGACCTGCGCACCGCGGCCGGCAACGTGCATACGGTGCTCGCCTTCAACCCCTCGCATCTCGAGGTGGTGAATCCGGTGGTCGAGGGCTCGGTGCGCGCGCGCCAGGAGCGCTGCGGGGATGAGCGCGGCGGGCGGGTGCTGCCGGTGCTGATCCACGGCGACGCCGCCTTCGCCGGCCAGGGCGTGGTGATGGAGACGCTGCAGCTCAGCCAGGCGCGCGGCTTCTTCACCGGCGGCACCTACCACCTGATCATCAACAACCAGGTCGGCTTCACCACCTCCGACCCGCACGACGCGCGCTCGACCATGTACGCGAGCGACGTCGCCAAGATGCTCGAGGTGCCGATCTTCCACGTCAACGCCGACGACCCGGAGGCGGTGGTGTTCGTCTCGCGCCTGGCGCTCAAGTACCGCATGCGCTTCCGCAAGGACGTGGTCATCGACCTGGTGTGTTATCGCCGTCACGGCCACAACGAGGCGGACGAGCCCGCCGCGACCCAGCCGGGCATGTACCGGGTGATCCGCCAGCATCCGAGTGCGCGGCGGCTGTACGCCGACCAGCTGATCGCCGCCGGAGTGCTCAGCGCGGCCGACGCCGAGGGAATGATCGAGCAGTATCGCGCCGGGCTCGATGAGGGCCGTCCGCAGGCGCGTGCCTCGCTCGGCATGATCGGCAACAAGTACACGGTCAACTGGACCACCTACTCGCAGGCCGATTGGACCGAGCGGGTGGCGACCGGGGTCGAGCTGCCGCGCCTGCGCGCGCTCGGCGCCTCGCTCACCAGCGTCCCCGAGGGCTTCAGCCTCCACCCGCGCGTCGCGCAGATCATCACCAACCGCAGGAAGATGCTCGCGGGCGAGCTGCCGCTCGACTGGGGCTGCGCCGAGACGCTCGCCTACGCCTCGCTCGTGACCGACGGCTTCGCGGTACGGCTCACCGGGCAGGACTCCGGCCGCGGCACCTTCTTCCATCGCCACGCGGTGCTGCATGACCAGAACACGGACGCCACGTGGATTCCGCTGCAGCACCTCGCCCAAGGGCAGCGGCGCGTGCAGGTGATCGATTCGGTGCTGTCCGAGGAAGCGGTGCTCGGCTTCGAGTACGGCTACGCGACCACCGAGCCGAGCAGTCTCACGGTCTGGGAAGCGCAGTACGGCGACTTCGTCAACGGCGCGCAGGTGATCATCGACCAGTTCATCAGCTCGGGCGAGGCCAAGTGGGAGCGCTTCTGCGGGGTGGTGCTGCTGCTGCCGCACGGCTACGAAGGCGCCGGTCCCGAGCACTCCTCGGCGCGCCTCGAGCGCTTCCTGCAGCTGTGCGCCGAGAACAACATGCAGGTGTGCGTGCCGTCGACGCCGGCGCAGATGTTCCACATGCTGCGCCGGCAGATGCACCAGGGCTTCCGCAAGCCGCTCATCGTCATGTCGCCGAAGAGCCTGCTGCGCCACGAGCTCTCGGTGTCGCCGCTCGAGGACCTCACCCGCGGCAGCTTCGCGCGCGTCATCGGCGAGCTCGACGAGCTCGCGGTCGCCGACGTGCGCCGCGTGGTCTTCTGCAGCGGCAAGGTCTATTTCGACCTCCTCAGGGCGCGCCGCAAGGAGGGGCTGCGTGATGTCGCGCTGGTGCGCATCGAGCAGCTCTATCCGTTCCCGGGCGAGGAGTACGTCGCGGTGCTCAACCGCTTCGCCAATGCGCGCGAGATCGTCTGGTGCCAGGAGGAGCCGCAGAATCAGGGCGCCTGGTACCAAATCCGCCATCGGCTGCAGGAAACCGCGGGACGCCGACTCGTGCTGTACGCCGGGCGGGCACCGGCGGCGGCGCCGGCGACCGGCATCGCCAAGATCCACGAGCTCGAGCAGCAGGCGCTGGTGGCTGCGGCGCTCCATTCGACCACCACCGAGGAATCCGCGCGCGAGACCACCCGCCTGACGGCGTCGGTGCCCGGCGCGGGCGCCGCCGCGCCTGCGACTTCGCCCGAGGCGGCGAGCGCGTCCCCGGGTCAGTCCGCGCCACCGCCGGCGACTCCGCTGAGAAAGCGCTCATGAGCACCGAAATCCGCGTTCCGCAGCTTCCCGAGTCGGTCGCCGATGCGACGCTGGTCGCCTGGCACAAGCGGCCCGGGGATGCGATCCGCCGCGACGAGAATCTCGCCGACCTCGAGACCGACAAGGTCGTGCTGGAGGTGCCCGCACCCGCCAACGGCGTGGTGCGCGAGATCCGCGTGAAGAGTGGCACGGTCGTGACGAGCGGCCAGGTGCTCGCCGTCATCGACGACGGCGACACCGCGGCCACGATGCCCGTCAAGCTCTCTCCGGCCGC
>JASHVF010000364.1 GCA_030039615.1 Gammaproteobacteria bacterium
GCGGGCAAGCTCGGCGTGTGGCTCACGCGGCTCGCGCTCGAGCAGTTGCGCGCGCGCCGTACGGCGCTCGCGCCGACGCCGCGGCCGGCTCCCGCGTACCGTCACCCGCTCGAGCCGGCGATCGACGCGCTGCCCGAGGTGTTCCGCACGGTGTTCGTGTTGCGCGTGGTCGAGGGCATCAGCGGCACGGAGACCGCGGCGGTTCTCGGGCTCAACGTCACCACGGTACGCACGCGGCTGTTTCGCGCCCACCGGCGCCTCGGCGCCGCGGCGAGCCACGAGGCGGCGCACGCGGTCTACGCGCTCGATGGTGCGCGCACCGAGCGCATCGTCGCCGAGGTGCTGAGCCGGCGACGCGCGCGTAACGCTTGACGGGCGCGCACCTGCTGTGTGTACTCCGCTGCGGGCGCCGCCGGCGTCCGCGCCACCGGGAGCCCACGCAGCATCGTGCAGTCATGGTTCAAGCGACTCCAGCGTCCGGCCGTGCCCCTGTGCGTCGTCGGCGTACTCGGCGGGGTGGCGCATGCGGGCGCGCTCAGCGCCTATCTGCCGCTCAATCTCGAGCCGGAAATGGAGCGCCAGGTCGAGCGGGTTCTGATCCTCGCCGACGAGCCGATCCTGAAGCGCCCCTTCGCCGTCGAGCTGGTGAAGGCGGCGCTGCCGGAGGCCTGCAGGAAGGACGCGCCGCTGTGCGAGCGGGTGCGCCGCTACCTCGAGCGCTACGCGCCCGACTACGGCGTGACCCATGCGAGCGCGACCGCCGCCGCCAGCGGCGGTGCGCACGTCGTGCTGCCGAATCAACACGGCATGATGAGCAACGACGACTGGGAGCTCTCGGCCCAGGGCTATGTGCAGCCGGGTGACTACCTGCTGCTGAGCGCCGGCGGCATCGGCTACTCCGGGCGCACGCAGGCGACCGGATCGATGGTGAGCATCGGCACCAGCTGGGCGCAGCTCGATGCCGGCTACCGCGATCACTGGCTGTCGCCGATGACCGACACGGGCAGCATGCTGTTCAGCACCGAGAGCCCGACCATGCCATCGGTGACGCTCTCGAACTGGGAGCCGCTCACCCGTTTCGGATTTCAGTACGAGTTCATCCTCGGCCGGCTGTCGCAGACCGGCGCCGACGCCGGTGCGAGCCTGCCGGGCGACAACATCCTCTACCAGGGAGTGTCGAGCCGCGGCGATCCGCACCTCTTCAGCATGCAGCTGTCGATCGAGCCCTTCCCGGGCTGGTCGCTCGGCGTGAACCGCAACCTCGAGTACGGCGGCGGCAGCGGCCTGCCGGACTCAGCCAGTTTCCTGCTGCGGGATTTCTTCAAGCCGAGCGGACTGTCGCAGACCCAGGGCAACCAGGAGGCCTCCTACCTCAGCCGCTTCATCTTTCCGGGCAAGACGCCGTTCGCCGTCTACTTCCAGTATGCCGGCGAGGACAACTCCGACGGCGGCAGCTATCTGCTCGGCAACGCCGCACTCTCGGCCGGCATCGACTTCCCGCGCCTCGGGCGCCACTTCGATGCCACCTACGAGTTCTCCGAGTGGCAGAACATCTGGTACGTGCACAACATCTTCCTCGACGGCATGACCAACTACGGGCTGGTGCTCGGTACCTGGGGGGCCGATGAGCGCAACTTCAACGACGGCGTCGGGGCGCGCAGCCAGATGCTGCGCCTCGGCTGGGAGCCGCCGTTCGGCGGCTACCTGCAGCTGCGTGCCCGCACGCTCGCCAACCAGAGCTACTACGGCGGCGACACACGCCAGTACACGCCCGGCGAGCCGCCGCCTTTCCCTTACTACCACTACTACGACGTCACCCTCAGTTACTCGCATCCCTGGAACAGCGTGACGCTCGGTGGCGACGTGGTCGCCGGCCGCGACGTCGACGGCAGCTCCTTCACGCGTCTCGATGCCTTCATCCGCTACGGCGGCGATTCACACGCCCGGTTCGACTACGCAACCTCGGACGACGACGACGCGGGCACGGCGCCGCCCGCCCAGGGCGCCGAGCTGTTCGTCGACGCGGGCATCAACGCCAACCGGGTACACGTCGATCTCAATGGCGCGCTGCCGGACACCACGACCTCGGTGGAATTCGGGCCGCACTTCGCCCTCGGCGCACGGCGCGCCGTGTCGCAGAACAACGATCTCGGCGTGCGCCTCGAGGCAGACGCCGTCGACGGTCATAGCCTCATCGGCGTGCGCGCGGTCGACTGGCGCTACCGCTTCAGCGATGCGTTCGCGGCCGGGCTGTTCGCCGGCGCCGACCGCTACGACCTGGCGACGCCCGCCTACTCGATCTATTACGGCGGCGGCCTGCAATGGCGCAATTTCCTCGGCGCCCTTCCCGGCTGGGACCTGGGGCTGGACTTGCGCCACGCGCAGAACATCGCCCGCGATCACGTGCTGCCCACCGATCCGCAGGGGCCGCGGCCCGACAGCTTCTACAAGATCGACAGCCTCGTGCTGTACGTGTCGCGCCACTTCTGAGGCGTCAGGGCCCGCTCATGCGGTCCCGAGCCCCGTGAGGCGCGCACTCTCGATCCACAGCCGCGCCGCCGCCTCGTCGCAGCGCGCCGCGGCCGCCGGCTCGAGGCGACGACAGTTGCTGTAATAGCCCCCCGACTGCCGCTCCAGCTCGGGTGCGGTGGCGAGATATACGCTGGTGCGCGCGCCCTGCTCGGGCGAGCGCGTGAAGGGTCGCAACGCGGTCGCGAGCGCGAAGCGCATCGGCGCCGGCATGCCGCGGAACAGCTGGCTGCGCACCACTCCGGGGTGCGCGGCATTGACGCTGACGCTGCCGCCGCGCAGCCGCCGCGCCAGCGCGCGCACGAACAGCAGGTTGGCGAGCTTGGAGCGCGCGTAGGCACGCCAGTAGCCGACGCGCGTATTCATGAGATCGTCGAAATCGAGCCACCCGGCGCGGCGGTGCGCCTCCGAAGCCACCACCACCACGCGCGCCGCGCCGGACTCGGCCAGCTTCGGCAGCAGCAGGTTCGTCAGCAGGAAGGGCGCCAGGTGGTTGACGCCGAAGGTGGCATCGAACCCCTCGGCGGTGCAGCCGCGCGCGGTATCGATGACCGCGGCGTTGTTGATGAGCACGTCGAGGCGCGGCAGCCGCGCGATCCCGGCGGCGAGCTCGCGCACCTCCTCGAGGTGCAGGAAGTCGGCGCGCACGAAGCGCACCTCGGCGTTGCCGCTCGCGCGGGCGATGTCGGCGGCGATCGCGGGGCCGCGCGCGGCGTCGCGGCCGTGCAGCACAACGCTGGCGCCGG
>JASHVF010000365.1 GCA_030039615.1 Gammaproteobacteria bacterium
GCGCACGCGCGCCTGGGCGGTGCTCGGGGCGCTCGCGCTGCAGCTCGTGATCGGCGTGTCGATGGTGCTGCGCGGCTTCCCGCTGTGGCTCGCCACCGCGCACACGGCCGGCGCCGCGTTGCTGCTGCTCGCGGTGCTGGCGCTGCTGCGCTACCTGAGCGCCCGCTAGGCGAAGGCGCGCGGTCGTGGCCACGACACCGGAACTCGCGCCGCGCGCACCGCCCGTGTGGCGGCGCTACCTCGAGCTCACCAAGCCCAAGGTGGTCGCGCTCATCACCTTCACGGCCATCGTCGGCACGCTGCTCGCGAGCCCGGGGTTCCCGCCCCTGGGGCCGCTGCTGTTCGGCAACCTCGGGGTGGCGCTCGCCGCGGCGTGCGCCGCCACCATCAATCATGTGCTCGACCGGCGCATCGATGAGCAGATGGCGCGCACGCGCTCGCGCCCGCTGCCCAGCGGGCAGCTCAGCGAGCGGGCCGCGCTCATCTTCGCGGCGCTCCTCGGCGTCGCCGCGATGACGCTGCTCGCCTTCCTGGTGAATCTGCTCTCCGCCGTGCTGACCTTCTGCTCGCTGATCGGCTACGCGGTGATCTACACGGTGTGGCTGAAGCGCGCGACCTCGCAGAACATCGTCATCGGCGGAGCGGCGGGGGCCGCGCCGCCGGTGCTGGGGTGGACCGCGGTCACCGGCAGCGTCGACCCGAACGCTTTGCTGCTGTTCCTCATCATCTTCGTCTGGACGCCGCCGCATTTCTGGGCGCTGGCGATCGCGCGGCGCGAGGAGTACGCGCGCGCCGGCATCCCCATGCTGCCGGTGACCCACGGCGTCGAGTTCACGCGGCTGCAGGTGCTGCTCTACACCGTGCTGCTCACGGTGGTGACGCTGCTCCCCTACCTGACCCGCATGAGCGGGCTCATCTACCTCGCCGCGGCGCTGGCACTCGACGCCGGTTTCCTCTACTACGCGCTCGCGCTCAAGGTGAGCACGCGCGCGGAGCTGCCGATGCGGGTGTTCCGCTTCTCGGTCAACTACCTCATGTGGCTGTTCGCCGCGCTGCTGGTGGATCACTACCTGCGGCTTTGATGCGTGCTCAGGTCTCGCGCGCGAGCCGCATCGCCCAGGAGTAGATCAGCTTGTCGTTCTGCAGCAGCGCGCCCACGGTCGCGTAATGATCCGCATCGAGCTGACCCAGGTGCTCGGTGCCGTGAAAGCCGGAAGAATCGCAGTCGAACAGCGAGACGATGGCGCGGTCGACCACCACGTAAGTACCGGCGAGCTTGCCGAAGGTCTCCGACTCGAAGGTCCACTTCATCAGGCCGCCGTCCGGTCCCGGCGGCTCGATCAGGTAGGCGTGCACGAATTCGACCGGCGGCGAGCCCAGCACCTTGAGCGTGGCGGAGAGCAGCCAGCACTGCTCGCGGTGCGCGATCTCGGTACGGCCCACCGCCTCGAGCGGCTCGCCGTCACCGCGCCAGAACGTTCCGGTCGCGATCCATACCGCCGGCTCGAACAGGAACGTGTGCGCCATGCGCTCATTATGGCGCGCGCCGCTGCTTCGCGGTACGTTGCGCGAAAGCCACGCGCGACTTGGCCGCGGAGGGGCCCTACATGCTCACGGAACGCATCTGGTCGGGGAATTCGCTGCGCAACTTTCACTATCTCGTGGCCTGTCCGGAGACCGGCGAGGCGCTCGCGATCGACCCGCTCGAGTGGCGGCTGGTGCTTGATGCAGCGCGGCGCCGCGGCTGGGAGATCACCCAGATCGTCAACACCCACGAGCACAGCGATCACACCGGCGGGAACGCCGCGCTCAAGGCCGAGACGGGCGCGCAGGTGCTGGCCCACGCCGGCGCCGCTGCGCGCATCGGCGGCGTCGACCGGGGACTCAACGCCGGCGACCGCATCCGCATCGGCCGCACGGTGGAGCTCGAGTGCCTCGATACGCCGGGTCACACGATGACGCACGTGTGCCTGCTGTCGCACGGCGCGGCGGCGGCGCTCTACAGCGGCGACACGCTCTTCAACGCGGGCGCCGGCAACTGCTACAACGGCGGCGACCCGCTCGCGCTCTACGGCACCTTCGTGACCCAGCTCGCCCGGCTGCCCGATGCGACCCGCGTCTATCCGGGCCACGAATACCTCGCCCGCAACCTCGAGTTCACCCTCGACCGCGAGCCGGCCAACCGCGACGCCGCGGCGCTCCTCGAGGACGCGAGGCGCCACGAGCCCGCCGCGGCCCACGTGACCACGCTCGCCGAGGAGAAGCGCATCAACACCTTCTTCCGGCTGCAGAACCCGCAGGTGATCGCGCGGCTGCGCGAGAAGTTCCCGGATCTGCCCGAGCACCCGGACGCGCGCACCGTTTTCGTGCGGCTGCGCGAGCTGCGTAACCGCTGGTAGGACGGCAACCCGCATGCCCTCGCAGTTCTATCTCCGCAGCTTCCAGATCGTGGCCTCGGCGGTGCTCGCCTGGCTGCTGTTCGAGATCCTGCTGCCGCTGCGCACCGAGCTCGGCTGGGCGGCGGTGCTCGCCTTCATCCTGTACCCGCTCCAGGAGTGGCTGAGCGCACGCCTGAGGGGCCGCCGCGCGCTCGCCGCCGGTATCCTCACCGGCCTCACGCCGTTTCTGGTGCTCGCGCCGCTGGCGGTGCTCGGGGCGGTGTTCGCGGGCCAGGTCGCGCACGTCATCGACTCGCTGCGCGGTCGCACGCTGCTCTCCGGTTCCGACGTCCTCGAGCGTCTCTCGACCTGGCCGCTGCTCGGCGGCGCGGTGCAGTGGGCACGCGCGAACGCCTCGGTGAGCGTCGAGCAGGTCCAGGGCTGGATCGACAGCAGTCTGCAGGTGCTGCTCGAGCGCGCCGCGGCCGCAGGCGGCGGACTCGCGCTCGGCGTGTTCGGCACGGTGCTCGGCTTCTTCATGATGCTGTTCATGCTGTACTTCTTCCTGCAGGACGGGCGCGCCATGCTCGCCGGGCTCGAGCAGCTCATTCCGACGAGCCGCGAGCGGCGCCGGCGCGCGCTCGACTACCTCGCGGCGGTGACGCGCGCCGTGGTGTTCGGCTCGGTGGCGACCGCCTTCATCCAGGGCGTCATCGTCGGCATCGGCTTCGCGATCGCCCGGCTGCCCTCGCCGGTGGTATTCGGCGTGCTGGGCGTGATCGCGGCCTTTCTCCCGTCGGGCTCGGGGATCGTGCTCGTCCCCGCGGTCGGCTACCTCGCCTTCACCGGACGCTGGGGCGCGGCGATCTTCCTCGGCTGCTGGACCATCGCGATGTGGCTGCTCGAGAACGTGCTGCGCCCGCTGCTCACCGCGCGCCACATGGAGGTGTCGACGCTCGCGATCTTCGTCGGCGCGATCGGCGGCGCCTCGGCGTTCGGCATTCTCGGGCTGATCATCGGGCCGGTGGTGCTGAGCTTTGCGGTCGCGCTGGTGCGCTACCTGCAGCGCCAGCAAACCGACGCCTGAAGCGCGCGTTCCCGTAGAATGCGCGCCCTATGGATCTGTCGCCGATCCTCAATCCGCTGAACGACGCGCAGCGCGCCGCGGTCACCGCGCCGCCGGGTCCGGTGCTGGTGCTCGCCGGTGCCGGCAGCGGCAAGACCCGCGTGCTGACGCACCGCATCGCCTGGGTGATTCAGGCCGAGGGCTCATCGCCGCACAGCATCCTCGCCGTGACTTTCACCAACAAGGCGGCGGGCGAGATGCGCGCGCGCGTCGAGCGGCTGCTGGGCATTCCGGCCGCGGCGCTCTGGATCGGCACCTTCCACGGCATCGCGCATCGCCTGCTGCGCATCCACTGGCGCGAGGCGCGCCTCCCGCAGGGCTTCCAGATCATGGACTCCGAGGACCAGCAGCGCCTCATCAAGAAGGTGATCCGCGCGCGCGAGCTCGACGAGACGCGCTGGGTGCCGCGCGAGGTGCAGTGGTTCATCAACTCCAGCAAGGACGAGGGACGCCGGCCGGGGAAGCTCGCCGACGGCGGCGATCCGACGCGCCGCGAGCTGATCCGCCTGTACGCGGCCTACGAGGAGGCCTGCGAGCGCACCGGCATGGTGGACTTCGCCGAGCTGCTGCTGCGGGCGTTCGAGCTGTGGCGCGACAACCCGCAGCTGCTGGCGCACTACCGCCGGCGCTTTCGTCACGTGCTGGTCGATGAGTTCCAGGACACCAACGGCATCCAGTACGCGTGGTTGAAGCTCATCGCGCCGCCGCAACCTGCGGCCGCGGTGCACGGCGCCGGCGCCGAGGGCGAGGCGCACGCCGGCCAGCCGTTCGTGGTTGGCGACGACGACCAGTCGGTCTACGCCTTTCGCAGCGCACGCCCGGAGAATCTGCAGGACTTCCGCCGCGACTATCCCGGCTCGCAGCTCTTCAAGCTCGAGCAGAACTACCGCTCGAGCGGCACGATCCTCGAGGCCGCCAACGGCCTGATCGCGCACAACGCCAACCGGCTCGGCAAGAAGCTCTGGACCAGCGGCGCGCGCGGCGAGCCGATCCACCTCTATGCCGGCTTTAACGAGCGGGACGAGGCGGAGTTCGTCACTCACCGCATCCGCGAGCACGTCGCGCACGGCCTGCGCCGGCGCGACATCGCGGTGCTGTACCGCTCCAACGCCCAGTCGCGCGTGTTCGAGGAGTCGTTCCTGTCGGCGCGCATTCCCTACAAGGTCTACGGCGGCCTGCGCTTCTTCGAGCGCGCCGAGATCAAGGACGCGCTCGCCTACCTCAGGCTCATCGCCAACCGCCGCGACGACGCCTCCTTCGAGCGCGTGGTGAACCTGCCGACGCGCGGCCTCGGCGCCAAGAGCCTCGAGGCGCTGCGCGAGCGCGCCCGCGCCGCGGGCAGCTCGCTGTGGGAGGCGGCCGCGGCGCCGCTCGGCGCA
>JASHVF010000366.1 GCA_030039615.1 Gammaproteobacteria bacterium
GCGCGCTGCTCGAGCCGCACACCGGGGTGGGTGAGCGCCAGCCGGGCACGCGCGCTCTCGAGTCGCGTCGCGACGGCGCGCAGCTCGCGGCGCACCGAGACGCTGAGCCGCTCTGCCGTGCGCCGCAGCGCCTCGAGGCATGCGGCGCGATCGGGCACCACCAGCTCGGCGGCCGCCGAAGGGGTCGGCGCGCGCACATCGGCGACGAAGTCGGCGATGGTGAAGTCGATCTCGTGTCCCACTGCCGAGACCACCGGCAGCGGGCTCTGCGCAATGGCGCGCGCCAGGCGCTCGTCGTTGAACGCCCACAGGTCCTCGAGCGAGCCGCCGCCGCGTGCCAGGATCAGCACGTCGCACTCGGCGCGCGCGGCGGCGGCCTCGAGCGCGGCAATCAGCGCCGCCACGGCCACCGCGCCCTGCACCGCGCTCGGATAGATCAGCACCGCCGCCGGCGGGAAGCGCCGCGCGAGCACCCTGAGGATGTCGTGCAGCGCCGCGCCCGAGGGCGAGGTGATGACGCCGATGCGCCGCGGGAAGCGCGGCAGCGGGCGCTTGCGCTCGAGCGCGAACAGACCCTCGGCCGCGAGCCGCGCCTTCAGCCGCTCGAACTGGCGCTTGAGTGCGCCCTCCCCGGCCTCCTCCAGGTGTTCGACGAGCAGCTGGTACTCGCCGCGCGCCTCGTAGACGCTGATGCGGCCCCGCAGCAGCAGGTGTGCGCCCTCGCGCGGCGTGAAGCCCACGAGCGTGTTCTTCAGGCGGAACATGGCGCAGCGCAGCTGCGCGTCGCGGTCCTTGAGCGAGAAGTACCAGTGGCCGGAGGCCGGCTGGGAAAAGTTCGAGAGCTCGCCCTCCACCCAGACCACGCCGAGGCCCTGCTCGAGGACCGAGCGCACCTCGCGATTGAGGCGCGAGACGCTGTAGACGTCGCGCGCCGGCCCGGCGCCGCGTTCCTCAGTCCGCATGGCCATGAGGCACCTTAGCACGAGGTTTACCACCGTCGCCCCGCCGCCTATAATTACGCATGCGCATCCTCGAAGAAGCTCTCACCTTCGACGACGTCCTCCTGGTTCCGGCTTACTCGGAAATTCTGCCACGCGAGGTTGATCTTTCCACGCGCGTCACGCGGCGTATTCGTCTCAATGTACCGCTGCTCTCCGCCGCCATGGACACGGTGACCGAGGCGCGCCTCGCCATCACCATCGCCCAGGAAGGCGGCATCGGCGTCATCCACAAGAGCATGACCATCGAGGCCCAGGCCCGTGAGGTCGGCCGGGTGAAGAAATTCGAGAGCGGCGTGATCAAGGACCCGATTACCGTCTCGCCCAACATGACCATCCGCGAAGTGCTCGATCTGACGCGCTCGCGCGGCATCTCCGGCGTCCCGGTGGTGGTCGGACGCAAGGCGGTCGGCATCGTGACCCATCGCGACCTGCGCTTCGAGGACAAGCTCGAGTCGCCGGTGTCCTCGGTGATGACGCCCAAGGAGCGTCTCGTCACGGTGCGCGAGGACGCCTCCAAGGAGCAGGTGCTGTCGCTCCTGCACAAGCACCGCATCGAGAAGCTGCTGGTGGTGAACGGCGACCACGACCTGGTCGGCATGATCACGGTGAAGGACTTTCAGAAGGCCACCGAGTTCCCGCGCGCCTGCAAGGACGAAGGCGGGAGGCTGCGGGTCGGGGCCGCGGTCGGCACGACGCCCGATACGCTCGAGCGCGTCGCGGCTCTGCGCGAGGCCGGCGTCGACCTGGTGGTCGTCGACACGGCGCACGGGCACTCGCGCGGGGTCATCGAGACCGTGGGGCGCATCAAGGCGAAATGGGCCGATGCCCAGGTCATCGCCGGCAACATCGCCACGGCCGAGGCGGCGCGGGCGCTCGCCGATGCCGGCGCGGACGCCGTCAAGGTGGGCATCGGGCCAGGCTCGATCTGCACGACCCGCATCGTCGCCGGAGTCGGCGTGCCGCAGATCTCGGCGGTGGCGAATGTCGCCGAGGCGCTGCGTACCGCGGACCTCCCCGTGATCTCCGACGGCGGCATCCGCTTCTCCGGTGACATCGCCAAGGCCATCGCCGCGGGGGCTGATGCGGTCATGATCGGCGGCCTGTTCGCCGGCACCGAGGAGTCGCCGGGCGAGGTCGAGCTCTACCAGGGCGCTTCCTACAAGTCCTATCGCGGCATGGGCTCGCTCGGCGCCATGGCCGAGCGTCACGGATCTGCCGACCGCTACTTCCAGGACGCCGCCACCGAGCTCGAGAAGCTCGTGCCCGAGGGCGTCGAAGGGCGCGTGCCCTACAAGGGCAGCATCGTCACCATCCTGCAGCAGCTCTCCGGCGGTCTGCGTGCGGCGATGGGCTATACGGGCAGCCGCAGCATCGCCGAGATGCGCACGCGGCCGGTGTTCGTGCGCATCACCAACGCCGGCATCCGTGAGAGCCACGTCCACGACGTCAGCATCACCAAGGAATCACCCAACTACCGGGTGTCCTGACGGCTTGAAGATGGCGAGCGTTCCACGAAGCCACGACGCCAGCCACTCCCCGGCGGCCGCAGCCGGCGGCACCGCACCCGCGCCGCAGCCCGACATTCACGCGCACCGCATCCTGATCCTCGACTTCGGTGCGCAGTACACCCAGCTCATCGCGCGGCGCGTACGCGAGCTCGGTGTGTACTGCGAGATCCACCCTTACGACATGAGCGACACGCAGGTGCGCGCCTTTGCGCCGCGCGGCGTGATCCTCTCGGGGGGACCGGAGTCGGT
>JASHVF010000367.1 GCA_030039615.1 Gammaproteobacteria bacterium
TTTTGAGACGGGCACGGGTTTGAGCACGCCGCACACCGGTGCTTCCATTTTCCCCGCGCCGTTCGCCTCCGCTATCCTCGCGCCAGCTGGGCGTCCCGGAGGCTCACATGGAAATTACCGGCGGCTGTCTCTGCGGGGCCGTGCGCTATACGATCCGCGCCGCACCCATCGTGACGCGCACCTGCTGGTGCCGTGTCTGCCAGTACATCGGCGCGGGCAGCGCCACCGTAAATGCCTGCTTCCCGAGTGAGGCGGTCGAGGTGAGCGGGGAGCTGCGCGATTACCGCCTGATCGCCGACAGCGGCAATGCGGCGCACCGGCGCTTCTGTCCGCTGTGCGGAACACACCTCTTCAGTGCCTCCGAAGCACGTCCGCATCTGCTGTTCGTGCGCGCCGGCACGCTCGATGACCCGGAGGTCGCGCGCCCCTCGGTCACGATCTGGACCGCGAGCGCCCCGAGCTGGGCGTGCATCGATGAGCGCCTCCCCAGGGTCGAGCGCCAGCCGCCGCCGCCGGCCTGATGCGCAACAGCCGCCGCCGGCGCGGCCGTCCTTACTTGGGCGAGAACTCCACGTAGGTCTGCCAGCGCGGCACGCCGGGGTTGTCGGTCTCGATGTCGAGTGTGCCGTGGGCGTGGGGCTCGGTGGATACCAGCGCGAGCTTCGCAACCTCGCCGCAGGCCGCCTGCAGCGGCAGCGGCGTCTTGACCGAGATGGCGCGTGCCGCCGCCACGTCCTCGGCGGAGGAGCTCGAGGGCTCGATGTGGGCGGCCTGGATCTGCGTCATGGGCACGGTTACAAAACGGTAGCCCACGTCGCCCTCCCACTCGCCCTTGGACTTTGCGCCCTTGGGCGCCTTGCCCTCGATGGGCTTGGCCGAAGTGTCGAAGCTCTCGCGCTGCGTGAGCGGCGGCTCGGTGAGCTTGATCTGGCGCGGCTGCGCCGGCACCAGCGCCTGACGCGTCGACAGTCCCTGCAGGCGCCACACGGCGAGCATCTGCAGCGGGAAGCTGCTGTGACAACGGGTCGAGTACAGGCCCTGCCAGGTGCCGTCCGAATACTGGCGCAGCTCCACGCGCTTGTTGTCCTCGCCGATGGCGAACATCACCAGCGAGCCTGGTGTCACCATGGCCCCGGGCGTGGCGGTCGCCGAGACCTTGTACATGCCGATGTCGTTGTTGGCCTGGTATTCAGCCGGTGTGGTATCGGTGACCTGCACGTCGCAGGCGCTTAAGCAGAGCGCCGCCGGAATCCACCCAAGCCGGATCAGTCTTCTGTACATGCTGCCCCCTCTTGACTGCAGCCGATCCGCCAGGGAGCCGGTTGTTCTTCAGCAGTCAGCCGGCGCCCGTCCGGAGCGGTGCGTCGCAATCGGCTGGTAACGTGTGTCGGGCACGCCGCGCGGCGGCCGGCACCACTGCGCCGCTCGCGAGCGCTACTTCTTTCTCCGGGCCCCGGCGCGCTTCGCGGCGCGGAACGAGATCCCGCAGCGCATCGCCTTCTGCTGGACCGCGGCCGCGGTGCGGCCGAGCTTCTTCGCAACCTGACTGGTGGGAGTTCCCGCTTTCGCGAGAGCCTTGAGAGTCTTCAGCTCACGGGCGCTCCAGGACGCGCCGTCGTTCGGTGGACGTCTTGCCATCGCTCCTACTCCGCTTGTCACCCAACTCGAGGGCCAGAGTTTTGGATGATACACCGATGCGCGGCGAAGCGCGCCCCCCGAAAAACGATCTGTAACATGTTGGAAAGCCGCGCGGCCGCGCGCGCCGCCGATGTTGCTGCGGCGCTCCGACCCTTAGACCAACTCGTGACTGAAAAAACGCGACGCACGGGCGACACGGCGTCGGGCGCGGGAACTTTCGGCGTGTCGGCCCTCACGGGGCCAGCGCGAGCTAGCGCTGCTCGGCGAGATAAGCGATGACATCTGCCCGGTCCTGCGGATTCGACAGCGCGAAGAACATCTTGGCGCCCGGCACCAGCGCCTGTGGGTTGGTCAGCCAGCGGTCGAGCGTGTCGGCATCCCACACGATGCGGGAATTCCTGAGCGCCGGCGAATACGCATAGTCCGGCACGGTCCCGGCCGTGCGCCCGACGACGCCACGGTGTCGCGGGCCGACATCGTCCTCGTCCAGGGAGTGACACCCCATGCACACCTGGTACACCGTCTTGCCGCGTAGCGGATCGCCGGCCGGCCTGGCGGCTGCGGCGGCGGCACCTAGCGAGGCGGCCGCCAGCGCGGCCACGGCCGCCGCGACTGAAACGACCAGCTTCACGGTTGCGCTCCCTGCTTCAGCCGAGTGCGGTGTCGCTGAGCCGCAGGGAGCGCGTATGTCTTTCGAGCGAGACACGCGTCACGCCGAGGCGGTGTGCCAACTCCTGCGGCGCCACCTTGAGGGGTCCGGGTCCGGCGCCCTCGCCCGGAGCGGGCTGCGGGTAGGCCGTCGAGGGTGCGGTGTGGAACGTCATGTTGCCCTCCACCTTCTGGACGATCTGGTGAATGTGGCCGTTCAGCACGGCGACCGAGCCGAAGCGGCGCAGCTCCTCCAGCAGGGCGTCCGCATCGCTGGTGCGCCAGCCCCACGGCTGGTAGATGTTCCACAGCGGCATGTGCGCGAAGACGACGACCGGCGTGCTCGCCGTCCGCGCGCGCAGATCCGCCTGCGCCCACGCGAGCTGCTCATCGCCGAGCGCCCCGGCGCCCCCGTCCTTCGCCTGCAGCACGTTGATGAGTGCGACGAAATGCACCCCCGCGTGATCGAAGCTGTAGTAGCCCTTGTTGCCGGACGCCTTGCCGAAGCGGTTGAAGTACTCACTCACCGTGGCATCGGCCACGTCGTGCTCTCCCGGGACGGTATGCAGCTCGCCGACCCGCAGTCGCCCGAGCAGCTGCTGCGCCGTGTCGAACTCCTCCGGCTTCGAGAGGTGCGTGATGTCGCCGGTGTGCAGGATCAGCGCCGGCTGCTCGCGCATGCCGTTGACGAGGTCGATGGTCGCGGACAGCGTGCCGTTCACGTCGGGATTCGCGTCCTTGTGGAAGCCGATGTGGCTGTCGCTGATCTGCACGAACAGCGGCT
>JASHVF010000368.1 GCA_030039615.1 Gammaproteobacteria bacterium
GCCGCAAGGCTGGCGGCCGAACTCCGGCGCGCCCGCGCGTGCGCTCCGCGGTGCGGCGGCCGGGGGGCAGGCGGCGCTGAGGAAGTCCGCGCCATGAGCGACACCCTCGGTATCGCGCTCGCGCAACTCAATCTGCTGGTCGGCGACGTGCATGGCAACGCCGCGCGCATGATCGCCGCGGCGCGCAGCGCCCACGCGGCACTCGCCGCCGACCTGGTGCTGTTCCCCGAGCTCGCGCTCAGCGGCTATCCGCCCGAGGACCTGCTGTTTCACCGCGGCTTTCGCCGCCAGATCGAGGCGGGGCTCGCGCGCGTGTGCGCCGAAGCCGGCGCTGCCGCGGTCGTGGTCGGATATCCGGAGTACACCGCCGCGGGGATCTACAACTCCGCGGCGCTGATCGCCGCGGGCGAGGTCGGCGCCATCCACCGCAAGGTGGAGCTGCCGAACTACAAGGTGTTCGACGAGAAGCGCTACTTCCGTCCCGGCAGCCAGCCGACGGTGCTCAAGCTCAAGGGCTTCAGCGTCGGACTGCTGGTCTGCGAGGACCTCTGGGAGCCGGAGCCGGCGCAGCTCGCGCGGGCGGCCGGTGCCGAGCTGCTCGCGGTGATCAACGCCTCACCGTACGAGATCCACAAGCAGCGCGAGCGCGAGCAGATCGCGCGTGCGCGCATCGCCGACGTCCGCCTGCCGCTCGCCTACGTGAACCTGGTCGGCGGCCAGGACGAGCTCGTGTTCGATGGCAACTCGTTCGTCATGAACGCTGCGGGCGAGGTGGTGCTGCGCGCGCCGCCCTTCGAGGAAGGCAGCTATCCGGTGCGCTTCGGGCGCGACGCGCGCGGCAGCGTGGTGCCGCTTGCCGGGGAGGTCGCCGCGGAGCTCGGCGACGAGGCGAGCGTATACCGCGCGCTGACGCTCGGCGTGCGCGACTACGTCGGCAAGCACGGCTTCCCGGGAGTGGTCATGGGCCTCTCCGGCGGGGTCGATTCCGCGCTCACGCTCGCCATCGCCGTGGACGCACTCGGAGCCGAGCGCGTGCAGGCGGTCATGATGCCGTCACGCTATACCTCCGCCATGAGCCTCGAGGATGCCGCCGAGCAGGCGCGCGCCCTGGGCGTGCGCTACAGCGTGCTGCCGATCGAGGCGATGTTCGAGAGCACGCTGGCGACACTCAAGGGGGAGTTCGGCGGGCGGCCCGCGGACGCCACCGAGGAGAACATCCAGTCGCGCTGTCGCATGCTGCTGCTCATGGGGATCTCCAACAAGACCGGCAGGATGCTGCTCACTACGGGCAACAAGAGCGAGATGGCGGTCGGCTATGCGACGCTCTACGGCGACATGGCGGGCGGCTTCGCGCCCATCAAGGACTGCAGCAAGGGGCTGGTGTACCGCCTCGCCAACTACCGCAACTCGCTCTCCAGGGTCATCCCACAGCGCGTGCTCGAGCGGCCGCCGACGGCGGAACTGCGTCCGGGGCAGAAGGACTCGGACTCGCTGCCGCCCTACGAGATCCTCGATCCGATCCTCGAGGCTTTCATCGAGGAAGACCTGTCGGTGGACGAGATCGAAGCGCGCGGCTTCGAGCGTGCGACCGTGGCGCGGGTCCTCGACCTGGTGAAACGCAACGAATACAAGCGGCGCCAGGCACCGCCCGGCGTGCGCGTCAGCCGCCGGGCCTTCGGACGCGACTGGCGCTACCCGATCACCAGCGGCTACCGCCGCTGAGCGGCTACCAGATCTTCCACCACGCGCGCTTGGCGACCGCCTGCGATTGCGCCACGTCGGCCGAGTAGTTGGCCTCGTACACCTCGCGCGCCTGGGCGGCGAGCGGCTGCAGGCCGAGCTTGTCGTAGCACGCGATCATCATCGCGAGCGCTTCCTTCACCGCCGGCGCGCCGTCGTAGTCCTGCACGGCGCCCTTGGCGCGCTGCGCCGCGGCGATGTATGCGCCGCGCTTGAAGTAGTAACGCGCCACGTGCACCTCGTAGTTCGCCAGCCGGTCGCGCAGGTACACCATGCGCTGCAAGGCATCGTGCGCGTACTCGCTCTTGGGATACTGCTCGACGACGATCTTGAAGGAGGCGAAGGACTTGCGCGCGTTGGTCGGCGGACGCTTGCTCATGTCGGCGCCGAACAGTTTCTCGATGGCGTTCGGCGGCTTCTCGAAGTCGACCAAGCCCTTCATGTAATACGCGTAGTCGACGCGCGGGTGAGTCGGATTCTCGCGGATGAAGGCATCGGCGGCGTCGGTGGCCGACTCGCCCTCGCCGGCGCGGTAATATGCGTAGATGAGGTCGATGCGGGCCTGGCGCGCCTCGTCGGTGAACGGGAAGCGCGCGGTGAGCGCTTCGTAGGCCTTGATGGCGCCGTTGAAGTCGTTGTTGCCGAGGTCCTTCTTGGCAGTCTTGAACAGCTGCTCGGGCGTCTGCCTCGCCAGCGCCTTCTCGCGGTGCGAGCTGCAGCCGACCACGGCAAGCAGCACCACGCACAACGCGGCGACGCCGCCGCGCATCGGACCGGACAAACGCATCTGGAGAGGGCCTTTCTTTGGCTTCGCGCCGAACGAATTCGAGAAGTATAACGAATCTCCCGTCCGGGCTTCGGACCGCGGCCGCCCCGGCCGAGTTCCGCTCGCATGAGCTCGAGCTGCCGGCGGAGGCCGCCGGCCTGCGCTTCGACCAGGCCCTGGCACGGGTGCTGCCGCAGTATTCGCGGGCGCAGCTCAAGTCGTGGATCGAGTCGGGCGCCGCCCGCAGCACCGGGCGGGCGCTGCGCGGCAAGGACCGGGTGCGCGGCGGGGAGCGGGTGCGCATCGAGGTGCAGCTCGAGAGCCGTAACGAAGTGGCCGCCGAGACCGTGCCGCTCAGCGTCGTGTTCAAGGATCGCGCACTGCTGGTGATCGACAAGCCCGCGGGAATGGTCGTGCACCCGGGAGCGGGCAATCCGCGCCATACGCTGCAGAACGCGCTCCTCGGGCTCGATCCGCGCCTCGCTGTGGTTCCGCGCGCCGGGCTGGTGCACCGTCTCGACAAGGACACCTCGGGACTGCTGGTGGTGGCGCGTACGCCCGAGGCGCACAGCGCGCTGGTCGCCGCGCTCGCCGCGCGTGCGATCTCGCGGCAGTACCTGGCGGTGTGCTCGGGGCTCATGACCGGCGGCGGCACGGTCGCTGCGCCGATCGGCCGGCACCGCTCGCAGCGCCTGCGCATGACGGTGCGGCGCGATGGCAGGCCCGCGGTCACCCACTATCGCGTAATGGAGCGCTTTCGGGCGCACACGCTCGCGCGTGTCGAGCTCGAGTCCGGCCGCACGCACCAGATCCGCGTGCACTTCGCGCACATCGGTTTCCCGATCGTCGGCGACCCGCTGTACGGCGGGCGGCGGCGCACGCCTGCCGGCATCACGCCAGAGCTTGCCGCGGCGCTCGGCGCCTTCCACCGCCAGGCCTTGCACGCCGAGCGCTTAGGTCTCAGCCATCCGGTTACGGGCAAATGGATGGAGTGGCAGGCCGACCCGCCTGCGGACTTCCAGGGGCTGCTCGCAGCGCTCGAACGGGACGCCGCGTGAGCCGCGCGGCGGCGCAGCCGCAGTTTCTCGTGCCCGAATGGGATGCACCGGCATCGGTGCGCGCAGCCTTCACGCTGCGCGGCGGCGGCGTGAGCCGCGCGCCTTTCGATTCACTCAATCTCGGCGCTCACGTCGGCGATGCACCCGAGGCCGTCGCCGAGAACCGGCGCCGCGTACGCGAACGCCTGGCGCTCCCGGCGGAGCCTGCCTGGCTCGAGCAGGTGCACGGGACACGCGTCGCCGACCTGGACGCGGCCGGCGAGGGCGCGCGCGCCGCCGACGCCGTGATCACGCGCACCGCGGGCACCGTGTGCGCGATCCAGGTCGCCGACTGCATGCCGGTGCTGTTCGCCGCGCGCGACGCCTGCGCCGTCGCCGTGGCCCACGCCGGCTGGCGCGGGCTGGCCGCCGGCGTACTGGAGGAGACCGTTGCGCGGCTCGGCGTGCGCCCGCGCGAGCTGCTCGCCTGGCTCGGACCCGCCATTTCGGCGCGCCACTTCGAGGTCGGCGAGGAGGTGCGCACAGCGTTCCTCGAGCGCGACCCCGGGGCCGGCGCGGCCTTCAGTGCGAACTCCCGCGGCCGCTGGCAATGCGACCTCGCCGCGCTCGCACGGCGGCGGCTGGCCGCGCTCGGTCCCATCGCGGTGTCGGGCGGAACCTGGTGCACCTACGGTGACCCCGCGCGGTTCTTCTCCTTCCGCCGCGACAGACGCTGCGGGCGCATGGCCGCCCTGATCTGGCTCGCATGACCTGCGCGGTTTGCGATTGAGTTCGCGAAAGGGCCGGGCCGGAGCGGGTAGGATTTGACGTAACTCTGCAGACACGTTACTAGGGCGCAATGCTGTTCAAATGGCTGGACGCGACCGAGGCTTCCCAGGTGGGCACGGCGCTCGCAGACGATTTCCACCTGCAGTCTTCCGCAAGTCGGCCGGACACGCGTTCCAGGGAGCAGCCGGGGCAGCGCCAGGACCTGCAGCGCCTTCTGCAGAGGTTCATGCAGCAGGTCGACCGCGCCGCCGGGCCGCTCCGGCTCAACTTCTTCAAGCGCGCCAAGCTCGCCAACTCCTTCAAATGGCGCCTGCTCGAGAAGGGTATCGAACCGGGACTGGTCGATGAGCTGACACGGGCCCTGGTGGTGCGGCTCTCCGGAGTGGCGGCGCCGGCGGCCAGGGCGGCCGCAGGCGGATCCGTGAGCCGGCGCAGCAGCGCCCAGGAGGCGCAGGCCCTGCATGCGCGCGGCCGCGAGGCTCTGGCGCGCGGCGCGTTTGCCGACGCACTCGAGTGTTACCAGGAGCTGGTGAGTCTCGACGCGCGCGACTCTGCCGCGCACAACGGCTTGGGGATCGCGCTGGCGCAGCTGGCACGCTACGGCGAAGCCGAGGAGCAGTTTCGACGCGCCATCGGTCTGCGTTCCGGCAATGCGGAGGCGCACTTCAATCTCGCCGGGGTGCTGCAGTCGACCGGGCGCCACGAGGAGTCGGAGAGTCCGCTGCGGCGTGCGCTGAAGCTCAAGCCGTCCTACATCGAGGCGCGCGTCAGCCTCGGCATGACCCTGGTCCTTCTCGGGCGGCTCAGCGAGGCGCGGGAGACCTACCAGATGGCGCTGCGCGCCGCGCCCCGCAACACTCAGGCGTTGGTCGGACTCGGGCAGATCGAGGGTCTCGAGGGCCACTTCGAGGCGGCCGAGGCCGCCTTTCGGCGCGCGCTCGAGGCCGACGCCAACGCGTCCTTCGCCTGGGCGTCGCTCGCCGGGCTGCGGAAGATGACGCCGGCCGACGGGGCATGGGTGAAGCGCGCCGAGGAGCTCGCCGGATCGGGCCTCACGGCGCTCGACGAGGCGACGCTGCGATTTGCGATCGGCAAGTACTACGACGACGTCGGTAACTACCAGCGCGCCTTCCGCAGCTACCAGCGCGCCAACGAGCTGCACAAGCTCCGTGCCCAGCCCTACGACCGCGAGGGCCACGCCCGCTTCGTCGACGATCTGATCCGCGTCTATACGCCCGAGATGCTCGAGGGCTCGCGTGCCGCCGGCTCGGACTCCGAGCGTCCGGTGTTCGTCGTCGGCATGCCGCGCTCCGGAACCTCGCTCGTGGAGCAGATCATCGCCTCGCACAGCCAGGCATGGGGGGCGGGAGAGCTCAGCTTCTGGCCGATGGCGGCGCATCGCCACGAGAGCGCCCTGCGCCGCGAGCCGCTCGGCGAGCCGCAGCGCCGCAAGCTGGCGCACGACTACCTCAGGGTTCTCGGCGCCCGTTCCGCCGGCGCGCTGCGTGTGGTCGACAAGCAGCCCGCCAACGCCGACTACCTCGGGCCCATACACTCCGTGTTTCCCAGGGCACGCATCCTCTACCTGCGGCGTGATCCGATCGACACCTGTCTGTCGTGCTACTTCCAGCAATTTCCGCCGGCGCTCAACTACACCATGGATCTGGAGGACCTGGCGCACTATTACCGCGAGCACCGGCGACTGATGACGCACTGGCGCAGCGTCCTGCCGGCGGAGACATTCCTCGAGGTGCCGTACGCGCAGCTCACCGCCGACCAGGAGGTCTGGACGCGCCGCATTCTCGAGTTTCTCGGCCTCCCCTGGGAAGCGGGCTGCCTCGAGTTCCACCGCACCGTGCGCCCCGTGAACACCGCGAGCGTGTGGCAGGTGCGCCAGAAGATCTACCGCAGCTCGGTCGAACGCTGGCGCAACTACGAGAAGTTCGTCGGCCCCCTGCGCGGCCTCGAGGAGCCGGGCTGATCCCACCGGGATCGAGCGCCCGCCCGGGCGTTGCGCTATCTTAGCCACCAGGCTCCGGCGCCTGCGCGCCGGGCACGATAGCCCCTTGAACGTACGGGGATTGGTCCCCACAAAGTCCTGCATCCACTCTGTAAGGTCCCAGACCGATGCGCATGGACAAGCTCACCAGCCGGTTCCAGCAGGCGCTGGCCGACGCGCAATCGCTTGCGCTCGGCCGCGATCACCAGTTCATCGAGCCCGCCCACGTCATGCTGGCGATGCTCGACAGCTCGGGGGGAAGCATCCGCCCGCTGCTCATGAAGGCGGGCGCCGACGTCAACAAGCTGCGCTCGGGCCTGCTCGCGCTCCTCGATACCCTGCCGAAGGTCGAGGGGGCCCCGGGCGAGATCCACGTTTCCAATGACCTGAACCGCATCCTCAACGTCACCGACAAGCTCGCGCAGCAGCGCGGCGATCAGTTCATCGCCAGCGAGCTGTTCGTGCTCGCCGTCTTCGAGGACCGCGGGCTGGCGCGCGTCTTCAAGGACGCGGGCATGGTGCGCGGCTCCATCGAGAAGGCGATCGACGAAGTACGCGGCGGCGAGAAGGTCGCCGACGCCAACGCCGAGGAAGGCCGCCAGGCACTCGAGAAGTACACCATCGATCTGACCGCGCGTGCGTCCTCCGGCAAGCTCGATCCGGTCATCGGCCGCGACGACGAGATCCGGCGCACCATCCAGGTGCTGCAGCGCCGTACCAAGAACAACCCGGTGCTGATCGGCGAGCCCGGCGTCGGCAAGACGGCCATCGTCGAGGGCCTCGCGCAGCGCATCGTCAACGGCGAAGTACCCGAGGGTCTGAAGAACAAGCGCATCCTGGCGCTCGACATGGGAGCGCTGATTGCCGGCGCCAAGTTCCGCGGCGAGTTCGAGGAGCGCCTGAAGAGCGTGCTGAACGATCTCGCCAAGCAGGAAGGCCAGGTCATCCTGTTCATCGACGAGCTGCACACCATGGTCGGCGCCGGCAAGGCCGAAGGCGCCATGGATGCCGGCAACATGCTGAAGCCCGCGCTGGCGCGCGGCGAGCTGCACTGCGTCGGCGCGACCACGCTCGATGAGTACCGCAAGTACATCGAGAAGGACGCAGCCCTCGAGCGGCGCTTCCAGAAGGTGCTGGTCGATGAGCCCTCGGTGGAGGACACGATCGCGATCCTGCGGGGACTGCAGGAGCGCTACGAGGTGCATCACAAGGTCGAGATCACCGACCCGGCGATCGTCGCCGCGGCGACGCTCTCGCACCGCTACATCACCGACCGCCAGCTGCCCGACAAGGCGATCGACCTGATCGACGAGGCCGCGGCGCGCATCCGCATGGAGATCGATTCCAAGCCCGAGGCGCTCGACAAGCTCGAGCGGCGCATCATCCAGCTCAAGATCGAGCAGGAAGCGCTGAAGAAGGAGAAGGACGAAGCCTCGCGCGGGCGCCTGGCGACGCTCGAGGAGACTCTCGGGACGCTCGGCAGGGAGTATGCCGACCTCGAGGAGGTGTGGAAGTCGGAGAAGGCGGCGGTGCAGGGCACGGCCGAGATCCGCGCCGAGCTCGATCGCGTACGGCTCGAGCTGGATACCGCGCGCCGTGCCGGCAATCTCGAGCGCATGGCCCAGCTGCAGTACGGCAGGATCCCCGAGCTCGAGAAGCGCCTCGCCGCCGCACAGGCGGCCGAGGACAAGGCGCCGAC
>JASHVF010000369.1 GCA_030039615.1 Gammaproteobacteria bacterium
GCCTATCTCGCTCCGCTCTGGCAGGAGACGCTGCAGTCCGACACGTTCGCGCGCGGCGCGGGCTCGACCGTCGCGCGGGTCATCGACGGCTCGCTGTCCGCTGCGCGCCTGACCGGCATGGCGGGCGCTGCCAACGTCGGCGCGGCGCGCAACTGGTGCGGATCGCAGTTCGACCAGGCCAACTGGTACGCCTTCGGGCGGCTCGCGTGGGATCCCGACGCGAGCCCGCAAGAGATCGCCACGGACTGGGTGCGCCTCACTTTCTCCACAGATCCCGGGACGGTGGCGGAGGTCGTCGGCATGATGATGGGCTCGCGCGAGGCGGTGGTCGATTACATGACGCCGCTCGGCCTCGCCCACATCATGGCGAACACCCACTATGGACCGGCGCCCTGGCTCGGCGGCGATTCGACCGACACCTGGACCGCCCGCTACTACCATCGAGCCGATGCACAGGGGCTGGGCTTCGACCGCACCGCGAGCGGCAGCAACGCCGTAGCGCAATACGCGCCCCCGGTCGCGGCCATGTTCGGCGATCTCGAGCGCACGCCCGAGCAGTTGTTGCTGTGGTTCCATCACGTGCCGTGGGACTTTCGCCTGTCGTCCGGGCGCACGCTGTGGGAAGAGCTGGTCTACCGCTATACCCGCGGCGTCGCGAGCGTCGCGGCGCTGCGCCGGACCTGGGCCACGCTCGCCGCGCACATCGACCCGCAGCGCTTCGCCGAGGTGAGCGCCTTTCTCGCCATCCAGGAGCGCGAGGCGCAGTGGTGGCGCGACGCCTGCATTGCCTACTTCCAGACCTTCGCGCGCCGGCCGCTGCCCGCCGGCGTCATGCCGCCGGCTCACCCGCTCGAGTACTACGAGTCGCTGTGCTTTCCCTGGGCTCCGGGTGATCCCGCCGCGGCGCCGCACCAGTGCGACCCGGCGACGCCGCGTGAGCTGCCGGCCCCCGACTGGTAGCGAGCTCACGCGCCGCCAGGCCTGATCACGCGGCGGCCCGATCGGCACTTTCCCCTACTTCCCACCGGCCCGGGCATTACGTACCCTTGCACCCGCTCGCGGCTGACCCGCTTCCCGGTCAAGGAGAATCCGTATGCGTTTCGATGAATCCCGGCGCCGGCTGTTGATGAACGTCGCCCTCGGCACGGTTCTGGTACCGATCGCAGCGGCGCCTCTTGCGGCGCGAGCCGCCGATCTGCCCTTGGTGACGCCGGACGATCCGACCGCCAAGGCGCTCAACTATGTGAGCGACGCGAGCAAGGCGACGGGCGCAAAGCCAGGCAGCAAGTGCGGCACCTGCGCGCTCTACCAGGGCGCGGCCGGTTCGGCCCAGGGCGGCTGCCTGGTGTTCCCAGGCAAGGCCGTCAAGTCCACCGGCTGGTGCAGCAGCTGGACGTTGAAGACCTAGCGCCTTTTCGCTGCGGCGCTCATGAAGCGCTCCGGGATCAATACGCTGTGCGTGCACGCCGCGCATTCGCCCGAAGCAGGCAGCGGCGCGCTCGCCGAGCCGATCGTCCTCAGCACCACCTTCGAGCGCGACGCCGACGGCGGCTACCCGCGTGGCTACCGCTATAGCCGCGAAGGCACGCCCAATCGAGCGGCGCTCGAATCCTGCCTGGCGGCGCTCGAGGGCGGAATCGGCGCAGCCGCATTCGGCTCGGGGCTCGCGGCCAACATGGCGGTACTCGACCTGCTCGGGGCGGGCGAGCGGCTGGTGGCGCCGCTCGAGGGCTATTACGGCTCGCTCAAGCAGTTCGCCGAGGTGACGCGCCAGCGCGGCGCCGTGCTCAAGCTGGTGGACTTCCGCGAGCCGTCGGCGGTCGCGGCGGCCGTGTCCGAGGGAGCGCGCCTGGTATGGGTCGAGACGCCGACGAATCCGCTCCTCAATGTCATGGACCTCGGACAGATCGCCGCCCTCGGTCATCAGGCCGGCGCGGTGGTCGTCTGCGACAACACCTTCGCAACGCCGGTGTGCCAGCGTCCCTGCAGCTTCGGGGTCGACCTGGTGGTGCACAGCGCCACCAAGTATCTCGGCGGTCACAGCGACGTGCTCGGCGGCGCCGTGGTGGTGCGCGAGGACGCCGCATTGCTCGAACGCTTGCATGCCTGGCAGCGCCTGGCCGGCAGCCCGCTCGCGGCCTTCGACTGTTGGCTGCTGCGCCGGAGCATCGCCACGCTGGCGCTGCGCGTGCGCGCGCAGTGCCGCGGCGCGCTCGAGGTGGCCGGATTCCTCGCCACGCATCCGGCCGTCGCGCAGGTGTTCTATCCGGGACTCGCCTCGCATGCGGCGCATGCGCTGGCCGCCGCGCAGATGCCCGGCGGCTTTGGCGCCGTGCTGTCAGTATGCATCGTCGGGGATGCCGCGCGCGCCCTCGAGGTCGCGGCGCGCACGCGCCTCTTCACCCGCGCCACGAGCCTCGGCGGGGTCGAGAGCCTGATCGAGCACCGCGCCTCGATCGAGGGGCCCGGCTCGCGTACGCCGCAGAATCTGCTGCGCCTGTCGGTCGGGATCGAGGAGCCCGAAGACCTGGTGGAGGATCTGAGACAGGCCCTCGCCTGAGAGCGGACACGGCGCCGGGTGCGCGGCGCGCCGCCTCAGCGATGGCTATGCGTGCGCAGGAAGCGCCCGAGATCGGCAAAGGATGCGACGACCTTCACCAGCACTTCGGGGTCGATCGGCTTGGCCACGAACAGCAGCGGCGCACCGGGCAGCCACGGCAAGCCGACGTCCGAGAGCCGGCCGCTCAGAAATATCGTCGGCACTACGTGGCCGAGTGCGTGGCAGATCTCCTGTGCGGCGTCCGCGCCGTCGAGCTCACCCGGCAGATCGACGTCCATGATGAGTACGTCGGGACATACGTCGCGGCAGGCGAGCCGCTCGAGTGCAGCGGCGCCGTCGCCGGCGGTGATGGTGGCAATGCCGTATGTCCGCAGCAGCTGCGTAACGCCTGCCGCAAGCTCCGCATCGTCCTCGACGTGCAGCACCAGCGGCGCGGCGGCCTGCGATTCGGGAGCACGGGCCGGCACGCAACTCATGAAAAATCTTAATGACCGCTGCCGTGCGAAGTCATTACGCATCTTCGCGTATGCAACCCGCAGCCGCCGGATCGCATCCTCGTGGCGGCGCGTGCTCGCTCAGCGCAGGTATGCTTCGGCCGCGTAGCGGCGCATCATGCGGTGGCTGTTGAAGTAGACGGCATTGCGGGTGATCGCGCCCTTCATGAGCCGTACCCAGCCGCCGGGCTCGCCGTGAAACAGCGGCAGCACGCTGTTCTCGAGCTTGCCGTAGAGATCGGCGGCGCTGTCGACCGACCAGCCGGTCACGTTCTCGACGCAACCCTCCACCCACCAGCCATCGAGCACCGAGAGGCTCGGAACGCCGTTGAAGGCCGCCTTCATGCCGCTCGTGCCGGAGGCCTCGAGCGGCGGCAGCGGCGTGTTGAGCCAGAGGTCGCTGCCCGAGACCAGCAGCTGCGCAAGCGCGAAGTCGTAGTCGGGCAAATACACAGCCACGACCTTGCCGCGGAGCGCGCGCACCTGCTGGTTGAGATACGCCACCAGGCGGCGTCCTTCCTCGTCCTGGGGATGCGCCTTGCCCGCGAGCACGATCTGCAGCGGCCAGCGACGCGCAAGCGCCTCGAGGCGCGCGCAGTCGGTGAACAGCAGCTCCGGACGCTTGTAGGCGGTCATGCGGCGCGCGAAGCTGAGGGTCAGCGCCTGCGCGCCGAGCGCCACTCCCGTCGCCTGGCGGACGCGCTCGATGAGAGCGCCCTTGGCCTCGAGGTGCGCGGCGAGGATCTCGGCATCCGGGATGTCGGCGGCCCGCATGAGGAGCTCCGGCTCGTGGCACCATCCGGCCACGTGATGGTCGTAGAGCGCACGGAACGCCGGAGCCGTCCAGGTGTAGGGATGCACCCCGTTGGTGATGGCGCGCACCTGGTAGCCGGGGTACATGCGTGCCGACACTTCGGCATGACGCTTGGCGACGCCGTTCACGAAGTCGCTGAGCGAGAGCGCCAGCTGTGTCATGTTGAGCGCCTCCCGGCCGCCGAGCTGTTGCAGCTCCTGCAGCGGCAGCGGCAGGGTGCTGATGCCGGGCGCCTCGTCGTGAAACAGCTGCTGCACCAGCTCGTAGGAGAAGCGGTCCTGACCGGCCTCGACCGGAGTGTGCGTGGTAAAGCGGCAAAGCTGGCGGACCCGCGGCAAGTCGTAAGGCGATTCCCCCGGCCTCAGCTCGCTCTTCGGGTAGGTAAACCGGCGCAGCAGCTCGAGCCCGAGGAGCGCCGAATGGCCCTCGTTCATGTGGTAGGCTTCGATCTCGAAACCGAGCGCCTGCAGCAGGCGCACGCCGCCGAATCCGAGCACCATCTCCTGCTTCAGTCGATAGCGCTGGTCACCGCCGTAGAGGTAATGGGTGATCTCGCGGTCCGCGGGCAGATTCTCGGCAAGGTCCGTGTCGAGCAGGATCACCGGCGCGCGTCCGCCGAGGTCGCTCTCGACCACGTATTGCCACGCCCCCACCCACACCGGGCGGTCCTCGATCCGCACCGCCACCTTGGCATCGAGCGGTACCGCCCACTTGGCCGGATCCCACGGCGCCGGGTGCTCGATCTGCCGGCCCTCGGCGTCGAGCTCCTGGCGAAAATACCCGTGGCGGCTTACGAGTGTGACCGCCACCAGCGGCAGCGACAGGTCCGCCGCCGAGCGCAGCGTGTCGCCGGCGAGCACGCCCAGACCGCCGGCATAAGTCGGGATCTCGCTGCGCAGCGCGATCTCCATGGAGAAATAAGCGACGCGCGCGCGCTGCAGGAACTCATCCAGCATGACGGTTGCTTCGGGGGCGATGCGCGCCGGCGCCGGCGGACTCAGGGCCGCCGGCTTCCCTCGGTGCGCACCTCGGTACGTATCGAACCGATCACGCCGAGCAGCTCTTGCGCGATCGCATCCAGCACCTCATCGAGCGACAGGACTCCCACCAGCTGTCCGACCGCATCGACCACCGGAATGCGGCGCACGCCGATCCTGCGCATCTCGGCCAGCGCGGCATTGACGGAAGCGTCCTCGGACGCGACGACCGGATGCCGGGTCATGACATCGCCTGCCTTGAGCAGGCGTGGATCCGTGCCCTTGGCGAGCACTCCGACCACGATGTCGCGGTCGGTCAGCACGCCCACCGGTCGCGGCGCCGCGTGCGGCGGGTGAGGCTCCACGACGATCAGATAGCCGATATGGCGCTCGCGCATCAATACGGCCGCGCTCATCAGCTCTTCCTGTGGCCGTATGGTCACCGGATTACGGCGGCAGATCTCACTGACGATCATGAGGCCTCCCCTGCGCTCAGCGGCGCGTGCTCAGCTCATGTCGCTGCGCCCGACGGGTGGTCTCGAGCAATGCCTGTACCTCGGCGAGCAGCGCGCCGAGCAGATCGTCGAGCGTCACTATCCCGACCAGTGCCCCGGCGCTGTCAACCACCGGGATGCGGCGCACTCCGTGGACACGCATGCGCTCGAGTACCTCGTGCAGATCTTCGGACTCCGCCGCGATCACCACCGGACGCCGCGCCAGAGCCGAAAGCGGCATGATGGCCGCATCGCGGCCGTTGCCGAGCACGTCCGTGGCCAGATCGCGGTCGGTCACCACTCCGAGTGGCACGCGCTCCCCCGCGGGATCGCTCACGATGACGACGTCCCCCACATGCTTCTGGCGCATCAGCCGCGCCGCCTCGAGCGCCGTGGCCCCGGGCCCGCAACATACGACGTCGGTCGTGCAGATCTCGCTTACTCTCATGCCCTCACTCTGCCTGATCGGGCTGCGCCGCAAATCCGTACTTGTGCATACGCGCCCCCGCCCCTGCGAGCCATGGGCGCGGCGCCGCCGGCGGCTCAGCTCACCGTTTCCGCGCTGTAGCGCGCCAGCAATCCGCTGCGCACCGCGCCGCGGTAGACGCGCACGAAGTAGCAAGCCGCGAGTGCGATCTCGAGCACCGCGAGCGTCAGCGCCGCGAGCGCCGGCGCCAGCGCGAACGGCTGCCCCCGCAGCAGCGCGCGCATGCCCTCGAACACATAGGAGGGCGGCAGTGCGTGCGCGATGCCGCGCATCCATCCCGGCAGAACGCTGAGCGGATAAAACACCGCGCAGAACGGCGACAGCAGCGCCGGGATCGGCCAGACCAGCCACTCGGAAGCGGGACCGAAGCGCAGCACCATGGCGCTCGCCAGGATGCCGAGCGCCACGCCGAATCCATAGAGCACGGCGAGGAACAGCAGCAGGTGCGCACCGAGCGCGATGAACGACAGACCGAACACCGGCACCGCGAGCGCCAACATGACCGCGAGCCCGACGACGCTGGTCGAGATGCTGGCGAGCACCAGCCCGCTCACGTACTCCGAAATCGTGAGCGGACTCGCGAACAGGTTGAGGAAATTGCGCGACCATACGTCCTCGAGAAACGCCGTGGTGAGTCCCTGCATCACGCGTCCGCACAGGTCCCAGAGCAGCACCGCGCCGAGAAACACCGCCGTGAAGTTGATGCCGGCGGCGCTCACGGTGTTGAGAAAGCGCGAGATGAATCCCCACAGCACCATGTCGATCCCGACCCAGGCGAACATCGGCAGCGCGCGCACCGGGCTGCCGCGCAGCAGATACCATTGGCGCAGCAGAATGGCCGCCACCGGCTGCAGTCTCACGCGAGCCGCTCCGCGGGATGCGCCAGGGGCTCGCGCGCCAGACGGATGAAGAGCTCCTCGAGGTTGCGCACGCCGTGCTCGCGCGGCAAGGCGCGCGGATCGCCCGCGAGCAGGATGCGCCCGTGCGACAGGAACAGCACGCGGTC